>DASSYL010000025.1:0-14442 GCA_035703315.1 Candidatus Acidiferrum sp.
GATGACGTACCAGCCGGTCTGGCCTTTGACTGCCGCAGGAATTTTTTCCTCGAAGTAGTCCCACTGGAACCAGAATTGTGTTTCATCGTCTTGTGCACGAGTCCCATGGTAGATACCAACGAGGTTAAACTCCCAGGCGCCGCCACCATAGAGAGTGGTTTTGATAGGAATACGGTCGCCGATTTTCCAGCCAAAACGCTTCGCCGTTTTGGCCCCGGCGATGGCGCCTTGCCGGTCCTTCAGAAAGTTGGCCCACTGGTCATCGGGGACCACCAGCTCGGGGAAAACCTGCCGCTGCGACTCCGGATCGATCACAAACTGCGGAAAGAAATTATTCTCGTTCTGGTAGATGCCGCCGAACCAGTTGTTGTGCGTGACGTAGGTGACGCCGGGAATGCGCTGGATCTTGTCCTTATAGGACAGCGGGATCAGGTTGATGATCGAGGTGCGGTTGATCGTGACCAGGCGGTTGGCGCTGGCCAATTCCGCATTGCCTAGAAAAGCTCCGCGTACGATGGACAGAAACGCGAACAAAAACAGCGCCACGGCAAACGAGCCGATGGTCAAAATGAGCCGCACTTTTTTGCGCAACAGGTTGGCGAAAATCAGTCGGGCGAATTTCATGCCACACCTCCCGCCATGGCGTTCTCCTGCGCCAGCTTGCCTCCCTCAACCAAAACGCCCTTTTCCAGGTGCAGCGTGGTGTGGGCGCGGTCCGCGACAACCGGATCGTGCGTCACCATTAAAACCGTCTTGCCGTGTTTCGCCACGAGCTCTTCAATCAACGCCATGATTTCCGTGGCGCTCTTGCGGTCGAGGTCGCCGGTGGGCTCGTCGCACAGCAAAAACGTCGGGTCAGAAACGATCGCGCGAGCGATCGTCACGCGCTGCTCTTGTCCGCCGGAGAGCTGACGCGGATAGTGATGCATGCGTTCCGCCAGACCGACTATGGAAAGCGCCGTTTCCACGTGCTGCCTGCGCTGTGCCTTAGAAAGCTTTGTCAGCAGCAGCGGCAGCTCCACGTTCTGGAATGCCGTCAGCACCGGAATCAGGTTGTACATCTGAAAAATGAATCCCACGTGCCGCGCGCGCCACTGCGTCAGTTTGCTGGAAGACATGTGCGTGATCTCATCGCCGTCCACTGAAATGTGGCCCGACGTTGGCACGTCCAGCCCGCCCAGCAAATTCAATAGCGTAGTTTTACCGGAGCCGCTCGGCCCCATGAACGCGACAAAGTCGCCTTTGTCCACGTCCAGGTTCAGCCCTTGCAGCACCTGAATATTTTCGCCGCCGCGCTTGTACGTCTTGTTCAATCCGCGCACCTGAATGAGCGCCGACGAACTGCCCGAATTATCAACACGAATCATCTGCCGCTCCTCCGCCTCTGAGACTCTTCGAGTACCACCCGAAACCCTTTTTCCGGCCAAAACTGCCTGGTCATTGCCGGCTATGGATTGACGCGGACGGTGTCGCCGTCCTGCAAGTTCTGCGGTCCGCCGGTCACCAGGGTGTCGCCCGAATTCACTCCGGCCATCACTTCCACGTCTGAACCGCGTTCGTTCCCGGTCTTGATTCCGCGCCGCTCCACTTTTCCGTTCTTTAGCAAAAAGACGTAAGCGCTGTCGCCCGTCGAGCGCACCGCTGACTTGGGGATAATCGCCACCGGCTTGGGCCCTTCGTCCTTCTTCTTTGCCGCGGCTTTCTTATCCTCGTCTTCTCCGTAAAATGAAACCTTCACGCCCATGTCCGGCAAAATCCGCGGGTCCAGCTTGTCGAACGAAATGCGCACCTTCACCGTGGCTTTCTGGCGGTCAGCGGTAGGGATCACCGTCCGCACATGCGAAGGGATTTTCCAGTCCGGATAGGCGTCGAGAACGGAATCAACACGCTGACCGGGCTGCACCCGCGCGATGTATGCTTCGTTGACGTCCACTTCGACTTCATTGGAATTCATGTCCACGATCGTCGCAATGCCGGTACGCGTGAATCCGCCGCCCGCCGAGACCGGCGACACCATTTCGCCCACCTGCGCGTCTTTCGATACGATGATTCCGGCAAATGGCGCGCGAATCGTGCAGTTGTCCACCGCTTGTTGCGCTTCGCGAATTCGTGCTTCCGACCCTGCGACTTGTTGTTTGGCAAGTGCAATTTTCGCGCGCAGGCTGTCCGCCGCCGTCATGGCGTTATCCAGTTGATCCTGGCTCTGCACTTTCGCCGCCGTCAATTCCTGCGAACGATGCAGCTGAATTTCGGCGTAACGCAGCTGCACTTCGTAATCCCTGATTGCTGCTTTGGCCGAGTCGCGGTCCGCCACCGCTGAATCCAGCGCTCGCCGCGCGTCCGAATCGTCCAGCGTCGTGAGCAGCTGCCCTTCTTTAACGCGATTGCCTTCGTCGAAAAAAACGCCCGTCACGCGGCCCGTAATTTTCGCGGCCACCGTCGCACGCCGCCTTGGTGTCACGTAGCCGCTGGCGTTCAGCAGGGTCTGCTGGGCCGGGTCGCCGGCGGGTTTTGCCGTTGTCACTTCCACCACCGGGGCGCGGTTCTTCAATGCAAACGCCGCGCCGCCGATCAGCACCAACACTCCGATCGCCGCCGCAAAATATCCCAGAAATTTGCCCGTGCTCCCGCGCGCTCTGGCGGAATCATGGATTTTCAGTGACGCAAGGTCTCCAGCCGGCATGGATAGACTGATGCTCCTCTTCGCAAAAGGTGACGTCGAGCAGGGTCCGTCGGTTTTCGGTTCGGGTAGAGTACGGGGGGAAAACCCGTGCTCGTGCTTGTCCCCCATACTATACGCGATTCCTGCGTCTTTTATATCAACGGGAAGAACCATTATCTGGCATTTATCGGCCGGTACCGCCGCGCTACCGGCGAATGCCTTGTCTGGCCCGGAGAATGGAAATTTTCGTCGAGAATTTATTGGCACCCTAGGCACCCTAGGCTCGATTCGCCGCGTTCGAGCTGGTAAGCTTCGCAGCGCTCAGGAGGCTCCGAAATGTTTCGTAGGAATTTGCTGCTCCCAAGTTCAGCGTTCGGTATCATCGCGCTCGCCGCTCTAGTACCTGTGCTTGCACAAGCGCCTCCCGCCCAGGGTTCGAAGTCCGCCACGCCCGCAAAGCGCATCGCCATTCGAGCCGGTCACCTGATTGACGGCAAAAGCGCCAAGGTTTTGGACAATGTCCTCATCTTGGTTGACGGAGACAAAATCGTTTCTGTGACAGCTGGCGGATCGGTTCCTGCTGCCGTCGATACGATCGACCTCTCCAAGTCCACCGTTCTCCCTGGCTTCATTGACCTGCACACTCACGTTTTGCTGAACGGCGACATCACCGCTGAAGACTACGACAAGCAGCTGCTCAAGGAATCTATTCCGTACCGCGCCATTCTCGGCTCGCGCAATGCGCGTATCGCTCTCGACCACGGCTTCACCACGATTCGCGATCTTGAAACCGAGGGAGCGATGTACGCCGACGTGGACGTAAAACAAGCCATCGCTAACGGCGAAGTTCCTGGCCCGCGCATGCAGGTTGCCACGCGAGCTATGACTCCCACCGGCATGTATCCGTTGCTCGGCTACTCCTGGGAGCTGAAAGTTCCTACCGGCGTGCAATATGTCGACGGCGCCGACGGGGCGCGCAAAGCCGTTCGCGAGCAGGTCATGTATGGTGCGGACTGGATCAAGTATTACTCCGACCGCAAGTACCATTTCGAAGCGGACGACGTGCTGCACAGCATGGTCAACTTCACCGACGAAGAAGCCAAAGCTATCGTGGACGAAGCGCACCGCCTCGGCAAAAAAGTTGCCGCGCACGCTATCGGCAGCGACGGCATTGCCGCCGCTCTGCGCGCCGGCGTGGACACGATCGAGCACGGTGACGGACTCACGGAGCCGCTGATGGACGAAATGATGAAGAAGGGAACCGCTTGGGTGCCCACCGTGATGGTCGGTGCTTACGTTGCTCCTGGCCGTGGCGGCAATTGGACCCGCATGGTGGAAACGGAAAAAATTGCCTTCCAGAAAGCGCACAAGCGCGGCGTCAAAATCGCTTTCGGCACTGACGTGGGCGGCTCTGACTGGCGCGACATCGGCCAGGCCCGCGAATTTCAGTATTACGTGGACTACGGAATGTCGCCGATGGAAGCGATTCAGACTGCCACGAGCCGAGCCGCGGAAGTTTTAGGCTGGTCCGACAAACTCGGCACGGTAGAAGCAGGGAAATGGGCGGACATCGTCGCCGTTTCTGGGGATCCCCTGAAAGACATCACCGAGCTGCAGCGTGTCACCTTCGTAATGAAATCCGGCGTGATCTACAAGAACGAAGGATCCGCGAAGTAGAAACCCGCGACCTCAATGATCACTGCTGCAATCTTGCTCGGCGTGGGAGCGCGAGGAGCTTCCTCCGGTCTTTGGGCTTGGTATGAGGGTACGCGCGAGCACCGAAGATTGAGAACTCCTTGGGTTTTGGGATTTGGATATCTGCCGATGTTTGCTCTGGTGATAGGCTCTTTGTTTCTTCTCGTCGGCGGATTTAGAGCGCTGAACTTTGATTTGGATTCGCCGGGACGCCGCGTGGCGATCTGAGCCTATGTCGCTAGTCTCGCGTGCGGAGTCTGGGCTGTTTTACCGCAGCGAAGTTAGATGGCGAAAATCCGTCGGGCTTCTGGCGAAGTCAAAACAGAGAAACTAGGCTGGACGATTTTGTCATTCAGAGCGAAGCGAGGAACCTGCATTTTCCGTGGGTGCCGCGCCCTTCGGTTCTAAGGGTGCGGGTTTTTCTGGTCCTCTGCCCTCTGTCCTTCGCTACTCGCCCGGCGGCAAGAAATTCTTCGGGTCGAACTGGAACCCTTGGCGCGTCGTCTGTGAGTGCTGTTCGACGGCACCCACTGCCGCCACCAGGCAAGAGTAGAAAAAGGCTCGTAGACCTTGCCGGAACTGCTCCGTCACCTGCTCGGTCGAACGCGCCACATCGGATTGAATCGAGTTGCGCCGCGCATCGCAGGCCGCGCGGTGTTCGGCATCGAGCGCTGCGAGTGCCGATGTAATGCGTTGCGTCGTGTCCGTCGCCGTAACCGTGGCGTGAATTTCCGTCTGGCGGCGGAATTCGCTGATCGCCTCGCTCGCCGCCGTCTGCACGGTGGCCCGCGCTTCCGCCACGTTTGATTCCAGATACGCGGTCGCCTCGCGCGTCAATCCTTGCACTTCTTCCAACACCGTCGTCAGCTGCAGGTGCGCGGCCTGCTTGATGCCTTGATCAAATTCGCGCAGCGCTTCCGCTAGCGCCTCGGTCACCATGGTGCTGATGCGCGTTTGCACTTCGCGTACGGCGCGCTCAGAAACTTCTCGCGCGTCGCCCAGATTTTTTTGTGCCGCGCCCGCTTGCCGATCAATGCGGTGAACGATCTCTTCGGCGCGCACGCGGTATCCATCCAGTTGCGCGTCCCATCGCCCGCGCACTTCATCCAGCCGATCTTCCAGCCGCGCCAGCAGCTCTTCGCGCGCGCCGTGGATTACTGCGCTGCGTTGTTGCATGACTGAGTCTTCCACTTGCTTCACACAAGCTTCGCGCGCTTCATCCAGCGAGTTGATGGCCGCATGCAGCGCCGGAGTCAAATGCTTGTTCACCGCGGCAAGGATCGCCGTCTCCGCCGCTTTCTCAATTTTCGGTTGCAGCGCCGCCAGCAATTTATCCGGCGTAATCGCCACGCGGTTCGGCCGTTCATACGCTGGCGCCCCGGCCGCTTCAACCTCTGGGGCTGCTACGAGAGTCGGGGCGACGGGAGCTGCAGCGGGTTCCGCTTTTGCGGGCGCGGGCGCTGCCGCCGCGCCTGATTTGGAGGTAGTCGCCATCGCAGGCGACGCCGGCACTACCGACGACGCCAGCCCCGCCAGTGCTTCGGTCAGCAGCTTGCGATCTGTGGTCTCTCCGTTTGTCGCTGGTTCATTGTCCCTGGCTTCTTTAGGCGCGGCTGGGGGCCTTGGGATGTCTTCCGCAGTGGGCGCGCGGCCCGGACCTGTTGCTGCAGCAGTTTGTTCCTTGGAAGGCGGCAACTCTCCTGCGACGCGTTGAGCGGCGGTGAGCCAGTCGGGCGGCGGCGAAGGGACCCGCCACACGTTCGCTGGCTTTTCCAGTTGCACACCGACGTGATACAGGTCGCGCGGATTGCGCGGCACCTGCACCGAGCGCACTTGAGCACGCACCGTCGTGACGATTTCGCCCACGCCGGAATCGCCAATCTGCAGCGTGATCCACGAACCGACGTGCGTGTCGTGGCGCGAGGGATAGCGGCAGCCGTGCAGATTCAGACTGACGGCCGATGTGCGCTCGAGAAATTCCTGGCCCATTCCATCTTGTCCGGTGATCAGCAGAGGAACGGGCCGCTCGATACGCGTACTGCGGCGACCTTCCGGCCCCGCAAAGCCGAATGTACTGTCTGCGGTCGGGATGGTGCTCACGCGCGGTCTCCGCGAGAATGGGGACAGAAAATTAAAAATGGGCATGCTGCACCGAACGAGCTGGAACGCACACGGCCGAGGATGGCGCGACCTCCCGCTGTAAAATCTTTTGCAAGTTTCCCAAGGTGAACAACGACAGCAAGGATTCTAACTGAATTTCCAAAACGAATTCCAACAAACTCCACTCTGAAGGAATTGCGAAAAATCCACAGTCCTAGAACTGCTAGCTGCCACGATCCGCATCGCAAAAACAGAAGGGGGACCCGTCGCCTCCCTTCTGATCCGTGAAGTCTAGTTCGATCCGGGTTTGATCGACCCGCCGCCGGTGTCGGGAGTCGCCGTGCCGCCACCGCCCTGCGACGCAACGATCGAAATCGACAAAAGGAGTAGGCCCCTGTTCCTCAGGTTAGACATAAACTGTGCCAGATACTTCGTAAGGACGCATCTGGCACAGTAGCTGAACGCACCTACTTTCAAGCCAAGAGTAATTCCGGAGGTTGTGGCGAGTCCTGAAGCGTGCTCGTCCACCCAACGGCGAGCAAACCGCCGAACGACCACACGGGCTCCTCACTTGTCGTCGTCGGGGGTCGATCCAATGATTATGCTATGCCCGCCTGACGTGGTGGCTGTGACTCCGCCCTTATCTGTGGCGTCTGGCGGGTAGGCCTCGATGTTATAGAAACATTTCTTACCCTTCGAACTGGAGTCGCTGTCGCTTACTAGAATCGCTGAACCGCCGCCCGCAGCCAGATAGACCTCTGCCACCACGTGCTTTTGGTTGTCATTCGTGAAAAGTTGGAGAGCGTAATCCTGGCCTGCAACGTTATTCACAAACTGTACAGATCCGCCATACGGAATCGTCACCGGATCCTGACTAGGAGTTGGAACTCCGTTTTGTACGGTAATCGTGACGGTCTGTGACGGAGTGATTGTTGCCGACAATCTAGAGGCTGGTGTTGCCATTTCATTTCTCCTTCGTTCTTAGTGGTGTTCCTTGTCTCATTTTCCGCTTTCACGGAAACTCGGGTCGGCCATGATGTCATTCATTCCCGGCCGATCTTTAAACTCATTTATCTTTCCGCCGTTGCTCAGCGCCTTGCGAATGTACACGATAGCTTGTTTGCGATCGCCCAGTGCGGCGTACGTTTCTGCCAAGTCTTCCTGCACTCCCAAATCAGTCGGCGCAAGCGCCAAGGCTGATTCAATCCCCGCTTTTGCCCGGCCGCCCTGATGGTCCAGAGCATAGAGTTTAGCCATTAGCGCTTGCGCTGAAGCGTCCTGTGCATGTTCTCGCAGGTACGCTTCCAGGAGCGCGATGGTCTTCTTGCGGGTTGGTTGGCCGTTAGTTTCATCGCCCAGCCACTGATAGGCGATCCGGAGATTGTCCCAAACCAGATAATCGCGATCGTTCAGTTGCAAAGCTTTCTGGGTCATAGCGGCGGCCTCTCCAAATCGTTTTTGCTCCATGTAGAGGTTTCCGAGGTTGGCGTACGCCGCGTAGCTGGGCGCCAATTCGATAGATTTTTTCAGATCCTTTTCGGCTTCACCAAAAGCCGAAGTATCGCCTTGATTGATGTAAGCCCCGGCCAGGTTGCTGTAGGCGGTCGCATTGTCGGGAGTCAACTCGATCGCCCGTTTGAATTGCGTGATCGCGTCCTGAAACCGGTTGTTTCGCAGATAGAATCGGCCAAGCGTGTTCACGCTATCCCAGTTGTCCGGCTGCACTGCCACGGCTCGCCTATATTCAGCCTCGGCGTCTGCCGCGTGACCCGATCGTTCGTAGTTCGAAGCAATTCCCTGAATCGCGTCCGCATCGAAGGGGCGAATTTTAATCGCGCGCTGAAATTCCTCCTGCGCCAAATCAAATCTCTGCACCGCACTATGCAGCTTTCCAAGAGATACGTACGCTCCCGGCAGACGGTTATCCAACTCCAGGCTGCGCTGCAAGTAGGCAGTCGCCTGCTCTACCGCTCTTGGATCGGGATTCAGAGCGTTCTTCAGCCGGTATGTCTCGCCGAGTGAGGCATAACCCAAGGCGAATTTAGGGTCTGCTTTCACGGCTTCGGTCAAAGCTGCCACGGCTTGATCAAGATTTCCGGGCTTGTCGTAGCGCTGCATGAAGCCGAGCGCCTTTAGATAGAGTTCGTATGCTGCGGGCGAAGCTCGCCCGCCGGTGGCGCGCAGCATGTCGGCCGTAACGTTGATCTTCATCAGCCTCCCCAGCTTGGCCACCGCTTCATCCTGCAAAGCCGCCAGGTCTCCGGTCGCGTCGTCCAAAACAGCCGAACCCACTTGCCGCAAATCTTTGGCGTCAATCAGGTTTACCGTGAGCTGCACATCTTTTCCGTCGCGGCGGATGCTGCCCTTCACAACCAGGTTCGCGCCCAGGTCCCGTCCCGCCGCAGAGGGATCGCTGACTTTGCGGCTGCGCACCACGCTCGAAGGAACGACCCACAGCGACTGCTGCGCAGAATCCAGATTCGAGAGTTTGCTGGTCATCGAATCCATCAATCCTTCCGCCACCGCTTCGTTGGCGGGGTCGTTTCCGATGTTGTCGAACGGCAGCACCGCCACGTGCTTCGCTCCCGCTGTTCCCGAAAGCATCGCCGCTGCGCGTTGCCGCACGCTTGGAAATAGCAGTGAACCAGCGGCCAGAATCGCGAGAGCGAGCGCTGTAAACACGTAAGGAGCGGTCTTTCTCTTTGAGCTGGCACTCGCTGCTGCAGCTTCGGACACGCCGGACGATGCTTGCCAGCGTGGCGTCGAAGCATGCGTCGCGATTTCTCTTAACGCCGCTTTCATCTCTTCAGACTGCCGACTTTGGGTCAGTGTCGGCTCGTCGAGCGCGATCCCCGATGAAGTGAATTGCGTGCGCGCCGATTCCAGGTCCGTCAGAATTTCTTTGGCGTTTGGATAGCGATGCGCCTGATCTTTTGCCAGGCCGCGCAGTGCAATCGGCTGCAGCAGCGCGGGCAACGCGTCAATCGCTGCCGGCGGCTGATTCAAAATCGCAAAGGTCATGGCGGTGGTGCTTTCGCGTGCGAACGGATGGCTGCCGGTCACCAGCTGCACCAACAAAATGGAGAGCGCCCATACGTCGCAGCGCTGGTCTAACGGCTCGCCCAAAATCTGCTCCGGCGACATATAAGGCAGCGTGCCGGTCGTGCCGCCGGTCATGGTCGCGCTTGGCGTGGCCACCACGCGGGCTAGGCCAAAATCCACGATGCGCGCCGTGCCGTCATTGGTGATGATGATGTTCGACGGCTTGATGTCGCGATGAACGATGTTGCGCGCGTGGGCGGCGCTGAGTCCCGCAGCAATCTGGCAGATCCAATCCATCGCCTGACGCAGCGCGAGCGGACCAGTGCTGATTTTCTGCGCCAGCGTCTGACCTTCGTAGTAGGCCATGACGATAAAGAGCTGGCCGTCGGCGGTTTTGTCTATTCCGTAGATGACGCCGATGTTGGGATGGTCGAGTGCTGAAGCGGAGCGGGCTTCACGGAGAAAGCGATCGCGGTCGGAATCGCTGAGCGCCAGATCGTGCGGCAGAAACTTCAGCGCGACATTGCGTTCGAGCTGCAAGTCCTGCGCTTGGTAGACAATGCCCATGCCGCCCGCACCGAGTTTTGCGGTGATGCGGTAATGGGAAATGGTTTCGCCAATCATGGGCAACGGGTGCGGCGATTCTAGGTGCTCGGTTCACGCAAGTCAACGAACAGGCATAGAAACGCCGCCCTCGAAAAAGCGGGTCAGTAGAAAACGGCGCCGCCGTCTACGTTGATCGATTGGCCGGTGATGGCGCTGGCCTGATCGGAGCAGAGAAACAGCGCGGCCTGAGCGATTTCAGCGGCGGTTTGCCCGCGTCCCTGCAGGATGGAATTGAGAAAGCCGGAGAGTTGTTCCTCCTTACTGACATTTAATTTGAGCGCGAGTTCGGCGCCGAGTTCCTTGCTCATTTCGGTTTCGGTAACCGGGCCGGGGCACAGTGCATTGATACGGACGCCTTTGCGCGCCGCCTCCGCCGCACTGTAACGCGTGAGACCGAGCAAGCCGGCTTTCGCAGCCGCGTACGCTGAGCCCCAACTAAACGCCGCCTTCGCCGAGATGCTGGAAATGTTCAGGATCACGCCGTGTTTCCGTTCATACATTCCCGGCAAAACCAGCTGGCTCAGGAGGAACGGCGCGCGGAGGTTAACCGCGACGACCCTGTCGAATTCGGCGATGGGGTAATCCTCCACGGGAACGACGGGGCCGTAGTGGCCGCCGTTGTTTACCAGGATGTCGACGCGGCCGAAGGTGGCGGCGGCTTTGGCGGCCAGGGCGTGGCAGTCCGATTTATTAGTCAAATCGCCAGCAAGATAGGCAACTTTTCCGCCGGCTTCGGCGATTTCACGCGCGGTGGCAGCGAGTTCCGATTCGGTGCGCGCCGTGAGGTAAACGGAGGCGCCCTCCTTTGCGAAGAGGTGAGCGATGGCGCGGCCGATTCCGCGACCGGAGCCAGTAACGAGAGCGGCTTGGTTTTCAAGAAGCATGGTGCGAGCTTAGCAGAAGAAGCGAAACGGGAGTTTTGCAGCACGAAAGAGGTCAGCGACTAGGCGGAGGATTAGGGAAACAGCTGGTCGAAAGATGCGAGGGATGGATGGGCAGAGGTTGGCTCGGCGGGGATGCCGGGCCGGAGCGAATGAGCGGTATGTAGATGCGCGGCGCGAGCGGCGTCGAGTTCGGCGGGGATGTCGGATACAAAGAGGATTTGATCGGGCGGGAAGCTGAGGGCAGCGGCGATTTCTTTGTAGCTGGCGGGTTCGCGCTTGGGGCCAGTGGTGGTGTCGAAAAAGGCTTCGATGAATGACGAGAGATCGCCGGCGGTGGAGTGGGAGAAGAGAAGTTTTTGCGCGAGGACGCTACCGGAGGAGAAGATCGCAATACGGCGGCCTTGCCGGCGCCAGCGAGCGAAGGCGGGAGCTACGTCGGGATAGACTTCGCCTTTTAGCGCGCCAGAGCGAAAGCCTTGTTCCCAGATCTTGCCTTGCAGAGTTTTGACAGGAGTGATTTTGCTGTCTCTATCGATCAGCCAGCGGACGTAAGAGGCGGCGGATGCTAGTTTTTCTTCGGGAGACGATTCGATCCAGACCGGAGCGCCGGAAGAGGCGGCGGCGCTCCAGGTGGAGCGGAGTTCGGCGATGAGGTTTTTGATTTCCGCATCGGAATGATTTTGGCCGAGGAACTGTTCGACGTTTGCGGCGGCGTAGGGGAAGAGACTTTTGAAGACGAAGTCTATGGGAGTAGTGGTGCCTTCGATGTCAAGGAGGAGAGCGAGGATTTGGGAGGAGTTGAGTGGTGGCATGAGAGGAGTGCGTCGGATTGGAGCGGGATTATTGTACGGGAGATTGGAGTCAGCCGAAGCGCTAGCAAAACTGTTGGATTCAGTGTGGCCCACGGCGCCTCGGAAGGCGGCCGCTACAGGGTAGGGCGAATATACGAGGGGCCGAAGCAGACAGGGTCGTAGCGGCGGTCGGTGCCGCTTTCGGTGTAGTGAGGGGTCCAGCCGGACGTGTCCTGGAAGAGGCGAATGGCGCGGATGCGTTTTTCCTGGCAGAGATCGAACCAGTGCCAGGTGCCGCGGGGGACACGGAGGAGATCGCCGGCTTCGACGGTGATGGAGACGACGCTGCCTTCGCGGGGATGGATGTGGAAAAGGCCGCGGCCTTCGATGATGAAGCGGACCTCGTCTTCGTCATGCCAGTGTTCGGAGTTGAAGCGGTTGAGCATGGCTTCGAGGCCGGGCGTGGCGGGGGAAACGTCAATCACGTCGGCGGTGACGTAGCCGCCTTCGGCTTTCAGGCGGTCGATTTCGGGAGCATAGGCGGCGAGAACTTCGACGGCGGAAGCGCCTTCGGCGAGTTCGTGCGAGGGTTGCCAGCGCTCCCAGGTGATGCCGATGCCGGCGAGGTAGTCGCGGATCGGGGCGTCCTGGGTGAGTGTTCTTTTTTCATCGGGAATGTTTACGGTGGCCATCGCGCACCTTCGTTCACTTGGCGGTCTTTTGGGCGTTCATTCGACTAAGAGTGATTCGGCGAAGAACCAAACTCGCGCCTGCCAGTGACCTCAAAGAGAAACTCGAAAATTTCAATGTGGCGGCGCGCCTGAGCCAAGTCTACTCCCCAAGTATATAACCCGTGGCCGCTGAGAAGAAATCCGTGAGAGGCGGGATCGCGACTCAACTCTGCTTCTACTTTTTGCGCGAGGGCGGGGATGTCCTGATCGTTGGCAAAGATGGGAATCCATTCGCGGTGCTGGTGGGTTTTGACGCCCGCAAGACCTTTTAGCATTTCGTAGCCGGAGATGGTGATGCCTCCATCAGAGGCGTGGCGTTCGGAAAGCAGGGTGCCCCAGACGGAGTGAGTATGGAGTACGCACCCAGCGTTGCGGGTGGCGACGACGGCGAGGTGAAGGAAAGTTTCGGCGGAAGGTTTGCCTTTTCCTTTGCGGACAGCGGCATGCTGATCGATTTCCAGGAAATCTTTGGCCGAGAGAACGGATTTGTCGAGTCCGGATGAAGTGATGAGCAAACGCAACGGGCTGCGGCGAAGGACGGCACTGTAGTTGCCGCTGGTGCCGAGCGCCCAGCTGCGCGAGTGGAATTCGCGGCCAACGAGGGCGAGCTGCGAGGCCAGTGAGGACGAGTTATTGGACCGGGCCATGGATGAAGACGAGTATGACACGCTGGATCCAGGGCGAACAGCGAGCGGCGGTCAGTGGGCAGAAAAAGCGGCGAAGCCGGCAAGAGCGAAACGTCGAAATTCCAGCAGAGAGCTGCGAAAAGCGAGATTCGTGTTTCGAGAATCGACAACGGAAATTTTTCGCAATACCGGGAACCAATGCTAATTGATACGGACGGCTTCGATCAGGTCGAGGGGCGATTTGTTTTTGACCACTTTGGTTAGCTGGAAGCCGGCTTGCGCGAGGAGGTCGCGATACTCCCTTTCGGTGCGTTCGCAGCCACCGGGGAGCAGGAGCATTTCGATGTCGATCAGTTTGGCGAAATGAGGTTCGTTGCCCGGGGCCAGGACGGCTTCGACAAGATAGAGGCGAGCATCAGGAGCGGCAGCGGCATGAATATTCTTAAGGATGGTAAGGGCGCGGGCGTCGTCCCAATCGTGGATGATGTGTTTCATGATGTAGGCATCGCCGGAGGGAACGGACTGAAAGAAGTCGCCGTGAGCGACCGAGCAGCGGGTGGAAAGGCCATCGGATTGAATGCGGGACGTGGCGCCATTGACGACGTGTTCGAGATCGAACAGGACTCCGCGAACATCCGGATATTTTTTAAGAATTTCGGTGAGCACTTTTCCGTGGCCGCCGGCGACGTCCACTAACGTCTTACCGGAGAGGCAGGAGAAATCATAGGCATCGAGGACAGCGGAAATGACCGTGGCGCTGAAGCCGGTCATGGCGTTATTGAAACGTTCGCCGATTTCCTTGTTCTGGCCGAGGTAGTCGAAACAGGGAAGGCCATAGAGTTTTTCGGGAACGGTTTCGCCGGTGCGGAGGGAGTGGGAGAGCGCGCCATACACCTCAAAATGAAAGGGATCGCTGAGCCACAGAGCCATGTCGTGGAAGGAATTAGGGGCGTTTTTGCACAGCAGCTCGGAAACCGGCGTGAGGGAGAAAGTGCGAGCAGGGCTTTCCGAGAACAGGCCGATAGAACTGAGTGCACGCAGGACCCGGTAGAGCGCGCCTTCATGCGCGCCGGAAAGAACGGCAAGCTCGGCGACGCTCTTGGAGCCGGATTTCAAGAAGTCGGGGATGCCGATGGAGAGAACCCCGTAGAGACACGACGAGACCATGTAGCCGGTGGCAAATTGCGCCAGCTGTTCGGCGGGCTGAGCGGCCTGAGCGGGCGTCGATGCAGGTTCGTGCGCTGGCGCGGCGGTAGACATCAAGGCCTCCAAAATTGTCTTTCCAGAATATTACGTGCGCAGAGT
>DASSYL010000092.1:0-2781 GCA_035703315.1 Candidatus Acidiferrum sp.
CGAGCTGCGCGAAATGATCAACCAGAATCTCGACGAGCTTTCGCCGCTTCTGCGCACCGCGTTTGTTCTGCGCGAAGTGCAGGGTTACTCCACCGGTGAAGCCGCCAAGAAACTCGGTGTCACCGAAAACACTCTCAAGGCTCGCCTGTGGCGCGCCCGCCACCAGATGGCGGAACGCCTGGGCCGGCGCCTGAAACGCATGAAGGACGACATGACCGGCGGAATCGCCGACCCTGATTGCGCCTACTGCTGACGAGAAAATGTAGCAGCGGGTTTATCCCGCGGCCCGCTTGGCTCTCACGCAGGGGCACGACACATGGTGCCCTTTTCGTTGAACGCCGCGCAGGTTTTGCAGCTAGCGGATGAAGGGTAACGCAGCGCAAGGGCGTCACCGTGAGGTGGGGTGTGCAGGAAGCGTAGAGCAAAGATACGGGCCGGCAGAGCCAAAGAGCTTGGCGGCTCGGTGAGGTCAGCTTGCTTTGGCGGGAGCGTAACGCCCGAGAATTCGAACGAAGCTCGTGGCTGCTTTTACTTCATGCAGTGCTTCGTGCAGTCTTGCCGGCTCTTCCGTTTGTACATCGAGGAAAAACTGGTACTCCCACGGGCGGCCATGAATGGGGCGGCTTTCAATTTTCAAGAGGTTGATGCCGTGATCCGCGAACGGCCGAAGCGCCGCCAGCAGTGCGCCCGGTTGGTGTGCCAGGCGCAGGGCGAGCGAAAGCTTGTGAACCTTCGCATCCATACGCGGGCTCAGACGCTCATTCTGATTGAAGGAATCTCGCGGAACGAGCAGCACAAACCTCGTGAAATTTTCTTGGTTGTCCTGGATGGATTCGGCCAGTATCAGACCGCCGTAGCGCTCCGCGGCGCGCCGGCTTGCAATCCCCGCCGCCGCCCTGTCGCCGCGCGCCAGCACGTCGCGCACGCTTCCCGCAGTGTCTTCGGCAGGAACCCGCTGCAGCGCGGGGTGCGCTAGGAAAAATTTTTCGCACTGCGCCAGCGCCATGGGATGCGACGCAACCGAGCGCAAGCCTTCCATCGTTGCGCCGGGGCATCCGATCAGCTGCATCTCAATCGGCAGAATCGTTTCCGCCACCATGGTGAGCTCGCTGTCGAGCAGCAAGTCGTAGACGCGCACCACTGAACCGGCCAGCGAATTCTCCACCGGCGCCAGCAGCGCGTCGGCGGCGCCTTCGTCAATCGCGTGGAACGCGGAATCAAACGTAGGGCGGGGAACCGTGACGATGTTTTCGCCGAGCAACTGGATGGCGGCGGCTTCGCTGAACGCACCACATTCTCCTTGAAACGCGATGCGCAGGTTTGCTTTTCCTGTTTCGGCCATGCGGCTAACGGCCATGCCGCAGGTAGTCGTCAGTCTGGTTGAGCCAGTCGGCGCGGGGCGGCGTGAACACGTCCAGATCGAGCGTGTCCTCGAGCCCCCACGCTTCGTGCGGCATGTTGGAGGGGATGCAAAGCACCTCGCCCGCTCGCACAACGATCTCTTTGCCGTCGATAGCGAATTTCAGCGCACCTTCCAGAATGTAGGTGAGCTGTTCGTTGTGGTGATGGTGCAGCGGAACGTGCCCGCCCTTTTTGATGAACACACGAGCGACCATGATTTCCTGGCCGGTGATCATTTCTCGATCGATAAGCGGATTCAGTTTTTCGCGTTCGACGTCTTTCCAGGAAATGTATTTCGGTTCGATCTTGCCTGACGTTGGCGTAGAGCTCATTTCTTACCTCCCGTGCTGCCGGAACCGTAAAGTTTTGCGGCGTTATCGTGCAGATACAGTCGCGCGAGTTCGAGCGCTTTGTCCTGCGTGATTGCCCTTTCGCTGACCAGTTCGGCCAGCGCGGCCGCCAGTGCAGTGCGCGTGGTGTGCGCGGCCAGCCAGAAACTCTCTTCCGCGCCCAGCGCATCATTGAAGGGAAACGCGTCGGAGCCGTACATCATCTTGTCCGGAAACAACGTCAGCAGTTGCTTCAACACGTCTTTGAACTGCGAAGGATAGAGCAATTCGGATTGGAACGAGGTATCCAGGTAAACGTTTTTCACCGCGGTGAGCAGCGCCGCCTCTTTCTCGTACGGCCAGCCGCCATGTACCAGCACAAAAGTTGTGTTGTGGTAGCGCGGGTCGCGCAGCACATTTTCCAGATTCAGCACGTGGCCCTGCCGGAGGCTGAAGTAATCGCCAATACCGACCGCCGTGTGAAAATGCATTGGCAACGTCAGCTTGCCCGCCTGGTCCACCATCACGCGAAAAATGTAATCCTGAAACGTTCTGTACTCCTCGGTGGACGGAACGCCGCCGGAACGATACTTGTTGTAAATGGCTTCGGCCTCATCGCGCGGCGGATCCCCAAAATAGAGCGTGCGGAAGTACGCGGCTTCAAATTTGATGGCCACGCCGCCGCGTTTCTGATTGTCGGCCATAGTGTTGCGGACGAAGGCCTCGTAGCCGGCAAGATTTTCGGGCAGCGCATCTTTGGCTTTGGCGGGCTCCAAGTTGATCCCGCGCCCGTTCATCTGCTGCTTATAGCGGGCCAGCATTTTTTCTTGCAGCGGGATGTACACGCCCATGTCTGGCGTGCTAGCCGTCTGATCACGATTGTCGAACGGAAAGAAAAACGAATCGCCAAAGAACACCCAGTGAAAGCGCTGCGGGTCGAGATACGGGGCCATGAAAGCGCGATTGGCCAGGCACGTTTCCACGTTGAGTTTGTCGAGGATCTGATCGAAGTAGGCGGAGCCGCCGGATTTTTTCGCGGCGTTTTTGCGGT
>DASSYL010000267.1:0-4028 GCA_035703315.1 Candidatus Acidiferrum sp.
GGTTCGCCAGCACCTCCAGGACGTGCTCTCCAGCGCTGCTTTTTCTGGAAGCAAGCGGGCTCAGGAATTTCTTCAGCTTGTCGTCGAGCATGCCTTGGCCGACCGCACCGATTCCCTCAAGGAGCGTATGATCGGTGCTGAAATGTTTGGCCGTCCTGTCGATTACGACACGGCCAACGACGCCGTTGTACGCGTCAAAGCTACCGAAGTCCGGCGTCGCATCCTGCAGTATTACCGGGACTCCACTCCCGATCCTCCGGTGCGGATTGACATTCCCGTCGGCTCCTATGTGCCCAAGTTCGCCTGGCATACCGGCAAAGCATCGGCTCCTCCTTCCGCGACTCCCGCCCTCTTGGAAGGACAAACTGCCCGGGACGCGCATCCTGCGGCGTCCGCGCCTGTTTCCGCACGCCGCTCGTGGCGCAATTGGAAGGTGTTGGTTCCGCTCGCCGTCCTGTTCGCACTGGCGCTGTTGTTTGCAGTGCAAAGCTGGTGGGGCATCTCGTCGGCATCGCCTATTCGTTCTCTCGCCATCCTCCCCTTCGTGAATCTTTCCGGCGATCCCAGACAGGAGTATTTCGCCGATGGTATGACCGAGGAGTTGATCGCGGAACTCGGCCAGGTCTCCACGCTACGGGTCATCTCACGAACCTCCGCCATGACCTACAAAAGCACAAAGAAAACCGTGCCGGTCATCGCGCGCGAACTGCACGTGGACGGAATACTGGAAGGCCCCATCGAACGCGAAGGCAACAAGGTTCGCGTTATCATCCAGTTGATCGATTCGCGCACCGACGAACACATCTGGGCTCATTCCTACGAACGCGACATGACCAGCGCTCTCGAGCTGCAAGGCGAAGTGGCCCGCGCCATCACCGATCAGGTTCGCATCGAACTCACTCCTCAGCAGGAAGCCCACTTGAAACGCTCGCGGCGCGCAGAACCCGCTGCGCTGGAACTCCATCTTCAGGGCATGCAGCGGCTGAATTCAGGTAATCCGCGCGCCGCAATCGAGTTGTTCCGCCAAGCCATCGAGGAAGATCCCGACTACGCGCCGGCCCATGCGGCCATGGCCGGTGCCTACGGCTGGATGGGCGAAGCCGGCTGGATTTCCTACGCCGAAGCCTTTGCCCAACAAAAAGCTGCCGCGCAAAAAGCCATTGAACTTGACGATTCCCGCCCGGAACCGCATCTGGAACTCGGCTTCGCAGCCATGAATCAGGATTGGGATTGGGCCACGCAGAATAAGGAATTTCGCCGCGCCCTAGAACTCAACCCAAATTCCGCTGCCGTTCACTGGGCCTACGCCAACTACTTCAATCGCGTAGGCCTCGCAAATGACGCCGTCGCCGAAGCAAAAGTCGCCCTGCAACTCGATCCCGTATCGAGCCGCTCCTATATGAATCTAAGTTTCGTCTATTACTACGCCCGCCAATATGACGAAGCGCTCGTGCAGATCGAGCGTGCAGTTGCCATGCATCCCGATCCCCTCGAGACCGCTTACCCGTTGAGCATCATCTACGTGGAAAAACGCCAGTACGACAAAGCCATTCACGAATTCCAGAAAATGGGTGACGCGCCGCACGGCCTGGGCCATCTGGGCAACGCCTACGCGCGCCGCGGCCTCAAGTCCGAGGCTCGCGCCGTAGTCCCCAAATTGAAAGAACACGTCGACAAAACCGGTGTCGGCCGTTACGAAATTGCTCTCGTCTACGCCGGACTCCAGGAAAACGACAAAGCCTTCGAATGGTTGGAAAGCGCCTTTCAGGTCCGCGACAAAGGCCTCACCTATTTGAAGGTCGACCCCTGCCTCGATTCGCTGCGCTCCGACGAACGCTTTACCCCTCTGCTTCAGCGCGTAGGCATTCCCACGAGCTAGGCCCTAGCACCGCATCCCCATCCCTTTCCTACGCAACCGCGCGCGTGGACGACGAGCCTCGCATGGGCCGAATGGTCGGCGCTCTCGAGATAGCTATCTTATATAGCTATGATGAGAATCATGAAAGTCAGCGTGGCGGATGCCAAAAACAAGCTCCCTGAACTGATCAAAGCCGTCGAGGACGGCGACTCGATCACCATTTGCCGCCGCGGCAAACCAGTAGTGGACATCGTGCGCACCAAACAGCCGGCTACCAGAAAACCAAAGTTCGGCACACTGCGAAACAAGATCAAGGAGATCGATCCCGATTGGTGGAAACCGATGACCGACACGGAAATCGACGACTTTCTGGAAGGCCGCTACTGAGTGCGCGTCCTGCTGGATACAGCCACCTTTCTCTGGGCTGCGCGAACTCCTGAGAAGGTTTCTCGGACCGCACTGCGCACGCTCGGGCGAACAGATTCTGAGCGCCAGGTCAGCGCCGTTTCGATCACCGAAATCGCAATAAAGCATGCCCGCGGCGAGCTGGCTTTCAGCCGGGATGACGTGCTAAGTGCTTTGGAAGATCTCTTGGTGAATGTTCTACCGTATCGCTCCGAGCGCGCCTTGCGCCTGTTCGAGCTTCCTCTGCACCACGCCGATCCCTTCGACCGCCAAATCATCGCCCCAGCCGTGGCCGAAGACATTCCGGTAATTACTTCCGATGGAGCGTTCCGCCGCTACAAAGAACTGAAGCTCATCTGGTAGACAGCCAGTTGACTCGTGTCGTTCAACTCACAAGTGCGTGCGCGATTCTCACCCAATACGCCAGGTCGTGGGTAAAGGTGTACATGGCGACGGATTGCCCGATGACTACCATCGGCAGCGCATACAGATAAACCGGATGGATTTTTTTGCAAACGATCCAGTCCCTCGCCACTCCCAACAGAATCAGCAAATCCACTCCGGCATAAAAATAATTCGGATTCAGAAGAGACGGCGGAAAGCGCCCGAAAGCCGCCGCGGTCAGCGCGCACGTGGCGATCAGCACCAGCCGCTTGTGGTATTCCGGTTTCTTCCGGAAATAAACCGCCAGCACGAATGCCGTCGTAAATACCAACCATGTCCCACAGCGGCACGATTAAAAACGACTCTACGCGCTCCTGATGCAACTGCGTAATGTTGAACCGCGCCATCGCGATGCTCGTGGCGGTTCCCACCACCGGTACCGACGCACCAAATGCCGCTCCAAACCACCCTATTTTCCGGTGCAGTTTTACGTTATGCGTGCGCACCAGTGCGGACTGCAAAAGAAAAAACATCAGCCAGCCGGTGAACACGGCCGCGTGCACATACAGGATCAAGGGGCGCGGCTCGACCGGATGGATCAAATTCCGCCCAATAGTGAAACTGAAACCAAACGCCACAATCGCCGGAATCAGCAGCGCCATCAAAAAATAGAAATACCGCTCGAGGAATTCGCCGCGCTTCGGTGCCACGATCGGTTGCGCGGTGGGAAGCGTCGCACCTAGATTTACCGTGGACATAACTCTCCGTTAATGTTTTTTCATGCCCTGGAATTTCGGTGAGAAGACTGTGCCTGTGGCCCAAATCATACACCAACCGGACGGGCATACTCGCTCCGAACTTGGTCGGAATCTTCATTCCACAATGCTCCGGTCGCCCCCTTCACCCGAAAAACCAGGATTGCCGGATTCCCAAACTTGGCTCGAACTTTCCGCTTCTCTCGTCACCAGATACGTTTCAACTCGCTTATAGCCATTTCCATCTCGATGGTCATCAACTCTGCGCCTTCGCTCAGGTAGTTGTAGCTCCACACTGTCGGCACCGCCACCAACATCCCCAGAGCCGTCGTGATCAGCGATTCCGCCAACGTACCCGCCATCATGGAAACCGCCGTCGCATGCGACATCCCGATGCCCCTGGTCGAGTCGAGAATCCCAAACACTGTTCCCAGCAATCCGACCAGAGGCGCCGTCGTAGCAATGGTCGCCAGCAAGGACAAACGCCGCTTTAGTTCGGCTGAAGACACTGACTTGCGCCGCGCCATCTCCCATTCCGCGGCTCGCACCGCGGTCGGCCCCGCCAGCCTTCCTCGCGATGACGCATAACCAATCAACGCCGCACGGGCCAACGCCGCTACGTGGCT
>DASSYL010000269.1:0-2244 GCA_035703315.1 Candidatus Acidiferrum sp.
GGCATGATGATGGGGGCGGCCTGGGGCGGCGGCTGGGGCTGGGGCTGCGGCTGGGGCGGCAACAACGAAATCAACATCAACAACAACAACAATTTCAATCGCAACTCAAACATTGGTAGCGGCAACCGCAACAACATTGGAGGCGGGAACCGCCCATCGCAACAAGCAGGTCGCGGCGGCGGAGGACGGGGAGACGGCAACTGGAAGCACAATCCCCAACATCGCGGCGGCGCCCCGTATGGGGACCGAGGTACTGCGAACAAGTTTGGCGGTACGGCGCGAGGAGACTCGCTCGCCAATCGCCAGGCGAGTGCCCGACAACAGGTTGGCCGACAGGGCGGAAATCTGCCAAGCAATCGTGCCGGAGGAGCTGGGGTGAGCAATCGGGCCAGCGGAGCGGGTGACGGTAACCGGGCTGGTGGTGCAGGCCTTAGCAATAGGGCCGGTGGAGGTGGTGCCGATCGGGTGGGAAGCCGGGACGTCTCGCGCAGCGGTGGCGGGAATCGCGATGCTTTCGGAGGAGGTTCTCGGGGCTCCAATGGCTACAGCGGATCGAGTGCGCGCGCTAGCAGCAGCCGCGGTTCCTCGAGTATGGGGTCTCGAGGGGGCGGTAGTCGTGGTGGCGGGCGACGTAGGTAAGCGGCCTAGATTGTGGAAAGGAAGTCATCGGAGCATGGATATGAACTCAACCTCTGCGAAGGCAAGCCTGGGTAGGCTCCTTTGGATCGCCGGTACATTGGCGTTTTTGGCGGTCCCCAGTCGGCTCACTGCGCAACAACCTGCGGCTACAACTGCCCCTGCTCTTGCTGCTGTCGGTGCCAAAACCTTCGATACTCCGCAGCAGGCTGCCGAGGCGCTAGTCGCTGCGGCCGAGCAGTTTGACGAGCGCACTCTCAAGGAAATTTTCGGTCCTAATGGCGAGGACATCGTCTTTTCCGGTGAATACCCACAAGACCGGCGGCGAGCCTCTGACTTCGCAGCACAGGCTCGCGAAAAGAAGAGTGTCTCGGTGGATCCTAGAAAAGGGAACCGCGCCTTCCTCCTCGTCGGCAATGAAGATTGGCCGTTCCCCGTGCCAATCGTGAAGCGGGGTGCCAAATGGGCGTTTGATGCCAAGGCTGGCCGTCAGGAACTCCTCTACCGTCGCATCGGAAGCAATGAGCTGGACGCTATTGATATTTGCCGCGGCTACGTGGAAGCACAGCACGAATATGCACTTCAGAAGCGCGACGGTTACGGTGCGAATCAGTACGCCCAGCGCATTGTAAGCACTCCGGGCAAACAGGATGGTTTGGCATGGCAAAACCCCGACGGTAGTTGGGCCGGACCGATTGGCGAAAAAATTGCCCGCGCGATCGAGCAGGGCTACTCCGGCGGTGCGGAGCCATACCATGGCTA
This sequence comes from Candidatus Acidiferrum sp., assembly GCA_035703315.1. Classification (GTDB taxonomy): domain Bacteria; phylum Acidobacteriota; class Terriglobia; order Acidiferrales; family UBA7541; genus Acidiferrum. The sequence goes on from DASSYL010000269.1 coordinate 1,399, forward strand.
TTTCTTCAAAATTCTGAAAGGTCAAGGACCCGCGGCACCACTAGGCGAAATGGACTTGGTGGTGAAGGGCGTAATGATCGGGGGCTTCGCCCTGGTAGCTGCTCCGGCCGAGAACGGCGTGACCGGAATGAAGAGCTTCATCGTCAGCCACGACGGCGTTGTCTACGAGAAGGATTTTGGGCCAGCCACCCTCGATGCGTTCATAAAAATGGAGCGCTTCAATCCGGATCGTTCCTGGAAACCGGTCCTGGAGCAGTAAGGGGACATCCGCCAATTAAACGCGGAATCCGTCGAATTGAAAGAAATCTGTCATCCCTGAGGAGCGCGGAGACTAACCGGTGAAGAGAGCATCACTTTCAGTGGATCTGACATTCGCACTGGCGCTTTTCACGTTTTTTCTGGTGTGGGATCACAGCGAGGCAGCTAGACGCCCACGCAGGCAGGCAGAAGGTTCGGCAAGCTTTATCGCATCCCCTCAGCAACTTAGCACTGATGGCCAAGCCTATTTGCGCCGCATCATCAAATCCGGAAGTCTCTCGGAATTGCGCTGGCCTGACTTTAGCGACTATGACAAGCACGTGCAGAAATTTTACGAGTCGTACCGGTATTCCTTGCCGTGGGTCAGGGGCATGCAGCCAACGGCGCAGGCACAGCAGGTAATTTCGATTCTGCTCAAGGCCGAGCAAAAGGGATTAGCAGCCGAAGACTACGACGGGTCGCGTTGGGGCGACCGTCTGGCGAAACTCAACCCCGCCACCGTGCAGCCATCCGAAGCAGATGTGGTGCGATTCGATGCTGCTCTTACCGTTTGCGCGATGATGTATGTCTCGGACCTCCACATCGGGA
>DASSYL010000410.1:0-5618 GCA_035703315.1 Candidatus Acidiferrum sp.
ACTTGCATGGGGCCGGCGCCGAGAAAGCCGAGCAGGAACCAGGCGAACTTTCCGGCGGAGCTCTTGGCTAGAAAGCGAAGGTGCTCGCCGGGACGGATTTCGATGTGAATTTCCTTGTAGTTCCAGGTGTTGTCAACTCGAATAACATGAGCGCCGGGAGCTAGATCGAGTGAAATCTCATTTCCAAACATCAATTCGCCCTGAATTTCGCCATCGAGAAACATTTTGATCTGCCGGGTTTGCGTGTCGTCGGGAGAATTGCGGATGATTGTGATTTGAGCGGCGGCCAGGTCGGGATGTTCAGACTGCGGCATGACGTGGGTGATCAGGAATGATCGCCGGAAGCGCGCAGGCGATGATGGTCGCCGGAAACGACGGCATCCGGAGTATCGGGGACTTCGTAGCGGGGAACGTTGCGCCAGAGGCGTTCAAGATCGTAAAAGCGGCGGCCCCGTTCGCTGAAAACGTGAACCACAAAGCCGCCAAAATCGACCAGCGCCCAGTCGGCGGAGCGGTGGCCTTCGCGGTGTTCCGGTTCGCGATGCAATTCCTTGTAAAGCTGCTCTTCGACTTCGCCACAGATCGCCTGCACCTGCGGCGCGCTGAAACCGGTGCACAACACAAAATATTCGGTGAAGGTGCCGAGGCTGCTCAGATCGAGCACGGTGATGGCGGAGGCTTTTTTGTCCTGCATCGCCTCAATGGTGAGGCGGATCGCTGGGGGAAGCTGTTTCAGATTCACCTGTATAGGCCCTGCTTAAGAATGTATTCCTCCACGCGCGCGGAAACAAGTCCGTGAATTGCTTGACCCTTGTGGGCACGCCGGCGGATCTCGGTGGCGGAAACGTCGCTGGCGACGTTTTCCAGAAGATAGACGGAAGTGCGACGCAACTGCGCGATGAGCTGAGACGGCGGGTCCGTTTCCTTTTTGTCGTTGGGGCCGGCGAGCAAGTCCGGCGGAATAACTAGTTTAAGCGCATCCGCGCGAATGCCGGGACGATTGGCGATGATGAAGTCGCAAAGGCCGAGGAGCGACTCGTATTCCTTCCACATGGGGATGTCGAGAAACGCGTCTGCGCCGATCATGAAGAAAATCCGATCGCCGTGGCCGTGATAGGTGTGGCGGAAGTAGCGCACCGTGTCCACGGAATAGTGCAGCTGGTTTCCGGCGAAGTCGTCGCCGGCTTCGGAAAGCGACGGAACGAAGTGGGGATGCTCGGTGCAGGCTAGCGCGACCATGGCGTAGCGGTGCGGAAACGGCGCGAGGTGCTGCTTGAGTTTGTGCGGCGGACGGCTGGCCGGAATGAAATGAATTTCGTCGAAATTAAAACGGCGGTCGGCAGCGCGGGCTACGGCAAGATGGCCATTGTGAATCGGGTCGAACGAGCCGCCAAAAAGCGCGATGCGGCGAGGAGCGTGTTTTGCGGCGGTGCGGTGCGCTTGCGCGGTGGTCAACGAAGTTCCCGGGAGAAGCTGCTGTTATTTTCGCATGAAATGAAGGAAAAACAGAAAAACTAAGAGTGAGCGGCCGATTCGGAGGCTGCCGATTCTGCGGAGTCGGGGTGAGGGGCGGTGGACTTGGGAATTTGGTCGAGGGTGTCGGCGATGGCAAGGACCAGGTCGCGGACGCCTTCGCCGGTGGCGGCGGAAATCGCGTGGAAAGGGAGATTGCGTTGTTCGCAGAAGTTGCGGAGCTCTTCGAGGCGCGAGCGGTCGGTGGTGGCGTCGAGTTTGGTGGCTACGACGATCATTGGCTTTTCGCCGAGACTTTCGCTGAAAGCAAGCAGCTCGCCATTGATGATTTCAAACGAGCGGACCGGATCGGCGTCGATGAAATCGCTGGTGTCGATCAAATGAACAAGGACGCGCGTGCGTTCGACATGGCGCAGAAACCGGATGCCGAGGCCGGCGCCTTCATGCGCGCCTTCAATCAAGCCGGGAAGATCGGCGACGACGAAGGTGCGGCCGATATCGGCGGTGCCTTTGTTGGCGCCTCCGCTCGATTGCGGAACGCTGTCGGCGCTGACGACTCCGAGATTCGGTTCGAGGGTGGTGAATGGGTAGTTGGCAATTTTGGGGCGCGCGGCGGAGATTACGGAAATCAGCGTGGATTTGCCAGCGTTGGGAAAACCGACGAGGCCGACGTCGGCGAGCAGTTTGAGTTCGAGGCGCAGGTTGCGCTCTTCGCCGGGATGGCCGTCTTCGTGTTCTCGCGGCGCCTGATGCCACGGCTTCGCGAAATGCTGGTTGCCACGGCCGCCGCGACCACCATGCGCAATCAAGACGCGCTGGCCGGGTGTGGCTAGATCGGCGATGGTTTCGCCGGTTTGCTCATCGTAAGCGAGCGTGCCAACGGGAACTTGCAAAGTCGTATCATCGCCGGAGTGGCCGGTGCAGTTCGAGCCTTCGCCGTGGCGGCCGCGATCGGCTTTGAATTCGCGGTTGTAGCGGTAGCGCAGCAGCGTGTTGTCGTTGGGATTGGCTTCGAGGTAGATGCTGCCGCCATTGCCGCCATCGCCGCCGGACGGTCCGCCGCGCGGAACGTATTTTTCGCGGCGGAACGCGACGCAGCCGTTGCCGCCGTCGCCGGCCTTTACGAAGATTTTGGCCTCATCAACGAACACTAAGAAATCCTATCAGGAAACGGTGTCTTGTATTGAAAGTTGAGATTCGCCGAAATTGGACAGGTCGGTGCCGCACAACCAGGAAAGAAAAAACGCCAATCGGGGGAATAGCGTTCCCGGGCAAAACGCAAACGGACCTAGTTGGCGGCTTGAGCGGGCGTTACGCTGATGAAACGGCCACGGCGGCCACGGTCTTCAAACTTGACGTGACCGGTGACGAGCGCGAAGAGCGTGTCGTCCTTGCCCTGACCGACATTTTCACCGGCCTGGTGCTTGGTGCCGCGTTGGCGAACCAGAATCGTACCGGCGTTGACGAGTTGTCCCCCGAAGCGCTTTACCCCGAGCCGCTGACCGTGAGAATCGCGGCCGTTTGTAGAGGAGCCGCCACCTTTTTTGTGTGCCATTGCTAGTTCCTTTGGAGATCGAAAATAGAAAATCGCAAATGCTTCAGCGATCGACTGCGCCCAATGGCGCAAATATGCGATTGAATGAAGCCGCGCAAACAGAGCTCATGTCAAGACGCGTGACATGGAAATCCATAGTCTGCCCTACAAGAATCACAGCTGGATGTCGCTGACTTCGACGGCGGTGAAGTTCTGGCGATGGCCGCGCTGGATCTTGTACTGGTTCGTTTTCTTGTACTTCAAAACGATGACCTTGGGACTGCGGCCCTGACGGACGATCTTACCGGTCACGCTGGCTTTTGAAGCGTCGTCGCCAACCAAAACCTTTTTGTCGTCGGTATGCACGGCCAGAACAGTGCCGAACTTGACCTGTTCGCCGACTTCACCAGAAACCCGTTCCACTCGAATGGTGTCGCCGGGAGCGACACGATACTGCTTTCCCCCGGACTTGATAACAGCGTACATCACTCCTCCAAGAGCAAGAGACAAACGTTGATTATACAGGGGTGGGATAAAAAGCGTCAACGAAGGATTGGAGTGGCAGGCTCGGGCGAAACTATAGTTCGGGTCTTGCGGCAAAGCTTTCCAAATTGGAACGATCTGAGACTGAATAAGTCCTGTAATTTCAGCGTATTAGAGGAAGCAAAACTTGAGTCAAGATTTTTTAACGAGCGCTCACGTCCGTGGCTAGAGCCGCCCACCCAAGGCTCTACCTAAGCACTAATATACTAAATTATACAGAGACAGCAAATCCAGGCACCTACAACGTAGGCGAGGAATCGCCGAGTAGGGCTCGGCGGACGATGGAAATGGGCGGATAACCCTGGGAAATGAAATCGTTGTGGAATTTGCCGAGGGAGAAGGCGGAGCCCTGCTTTTTGCGCAGGTCTTCACGGAGCTTCATGATCTGGAGTTTGCCCAGGGTGTAGTAGAGGTAAGTGGGATCGGAAGTGCCGCGCTTGGTTTCGATGTCGGCGATTCTGCGCGATTGAAAACCTTCTTTGACGAAAAATTCGCGCGATTGATCTAGGGTGAATTTGCCGCGGTGCATTTGGATGCCTGCGACGAAACGGGCGTCGCGGAGAAGCGCGTCCTGCAACTGGCCGAGACGGATGAGGCGCGATTCGCGGGTGTCTTTGGCGCCTACACCGGGTTGAGCGTAGCCCTCGTCGAGCATCATCTGCTCGGTGTAGTGCGCCCAGCCTTCGACGTTGGTGTTGGCGGAAAGGACGCGGCGCAATTTGGTGGGCGCGCGCTGTTCCCAGAGGTATTGCGTGAAATGGCCGGGAAATACTTCGTGGATGGAGGTGCTGATGATGGTGCCGACGTTGAGTCCGGCCATGATGCCGGCCTGATCTTCGGGCGAGTCGCCTGGTTGCGGGAGCGTGACATTGAAGTAAGCTTCGGTGGCAACTTTTTCGAAGGGGCCGGGCGTGTCCATGGAGGCAGTGGTAGTGGCGCGCTCGAAGGGCGGCGTTTCCTGCAGCGTGGGGCGGCGATCGGCGGGCAGCGTAATGATGTGATGCGCGTTGATAAAAGCGATCAGACCGTCGAACGTGTTGCGGAACCTCTGCATGACTTCGGACGGCGCGGGATGCATGGATTGAAGCTGCGCGAGAACATCTGCGGGTGATTGGGAGGGATCGACTTCCTTGGCGACTCGCCGGAACTCGGCCTGATTTTTATGGAGATCGGCCATGCCGATTTCGAGGAGGCGATCGAGCGGCGCGGAGACCATATCGTCATAAAGAAGCTTTTTGGAAAAACTGTCGGCGCCGATGCGGAAATCGCCATTGGAGCGGGGTAGCAGGTCGGACTTGAGCCAGTCCTGATATTCGCGGAGAACTTTGATGGCGGCCGCGTTGGATTCGGCGAAAGCGGATTTGACGGCTGGATCGGTGGCGCCGGCGAAAGCGGAAGGGACGTCTTTTTCAAAGAAGCCGATGGTGCCGGGGAGCTGTTCGAGAGCGATTTCGGTGTAGATGCGAGGAACGTTTTTCAGATTGGCGCGAGCGTCGGCAAAGAAGCGCGGAAATTGCTTTTCGCGGGCGATGACCGAGCGGAGGCGGTCGTCGGGTGGGGCAAACTTGCGGCTCATGATGACGTAAACGCTGGCCGCAGCGCCGCTGGAGTAGCTGTCGGGATTTTTGCTCCAAGTGCGAACAGTCTGGAGCTCGAGAAGGTTGGCGCGGATGGCATTGAGGAGAATTTCATGGTCGGCGGCGTCTGTGACGCTTAGTGTTTTAGGGTCAAAAGCCAGGACGCGTTTTTCGAACTGTTGAAACCAAGCGATTTGCCTGGCGATAGAGGCGGAAGAGTAGTCGTCCAGCTCCGCGTCATGAACGTGGATGCCAATCTGCGTGGAGGCAGTCGGGCTGAAAGCCAGATATTGGTCGATGAAGTCATCGGAGAGGGCACTCCAATGGTCGGCAGGAGTTGTGGCTTGTGCGACGGTGAATCCCGAAAATAACAGCGAGGAGAGTGCGGCGAGCAAAAAGGCTGGAGAACGCAGCATGAGCACCTCAAGAAAGCGTAAAAGCGCAGAAGGACAAGAGTACAGGAGAAGCAGTCGTTTGCACGCAATGGCTAC
>DASSYL010000568.1:0-2273 GCA_035703315.1 Candidatus Acidiferrum sp.
GACGTATGGGACTAAAGTCTAATAGTCACTTCTTGCGCGCCGGCCTACCATTTGCGCGACCGTCCGGGCAGGCGGCCAAGGGAACCTTAACCGTCGGGCGCGTTGTGCCCACGTATGCGGATCATTTTTTGGATGGAAAACATATGAAAAGCTTTAACTCTCGAACCGTGTTCCGTTTCTCGATCGCGATGTTGATTGGCGTGATGATGCTCAGCAGCGTCGGCTGTTCGACCGCACCCAAGGCTGAGGACCGAGCGTCATTCATCTCCGAGTCGCAGGTGGCCACCCAATGGTTCAAGACACGGGTTCCCGGCCTGAACCAGCAGATTGCTAACTCTGCCGGTTACATCATCTACCCCTCGGTTGGGCAGTGGGGAATCATCTACACGGGCGGGAAGTTCGGCCGGGGCTTGGTCTGCAAGCCGGACGGCACGCAGATCGGTTGGGGCGCCGTCAACACGGGCTCGTTGGGTCTCCAGGTTGGCGTCCAAGGATTTAAAATGCTGGTGATCTTCGAGAATGATGCAACACTTGAGAAATTCAAGGCCAACCAACTCACCGGGTCCGTCTCAGGGATTGCAGTGGTCGCCGATGTGGGTGGAAGCGGGACAGCCAAGTTTGAGAATGGCGTCTGCGTCTACCAGGGCGCCAATGCGGGCTTGATGGCCGGCGTGAACATGGCCCTTGATTACATGCGCTACAAGCCGCTGGGCGATGATCAATAAAGAAGAAGCGTTCATGAAACGGGGGCAGAGTGAATCTGTCCCCGTTTTATGCATGCGATTCACTCATTTGACGATGAGTTTGCGCAGCTGCGGCTCGAGCTTCGTAGCGAGCGATTGAACCTCTTCAGCTTCGCGCAGCAATCCCTCAATCACCAATCCGAGTGCGCGAAACAATTCGTCCTTCGCAAGCGAAGTCACTCGCGCTTCGGCGAATGATTCGCGCACATCCGCGGGAAGAGCATCGAATCCTCTGCCGTAGACGGCCGGCAGGCCGCGCCGGCGACATGCAAGGCTCAGCGCGTGGTTGCGAGCGGCGCTGATCCAATACTCCGCCTGCCAGTACCGGCCACGCTCGATGCTGGATCGGGCACGTACCACATGATGGACCGCATAGCCGAACAGCTCGTGTGCCGACGGCGGCGGCGCGTGGGGCTTTTCGACAGCGCTGCCAAAGAGCAGTTTGAATTTCGGGCCATTGGCGCCGAAGTTGGATGCAGGCGTGAAGGAGAGGTCGAATTGAAGGCAGCCTGGCAATAAAAATACGCGAAAAATCGTATCCCCGCTTTGTAAGTCCAGCAGGTGAGCTGCGTCAAAATCCTGGGCAAGTTTTCGGGTCCAGTCATCAAGCAACTCAGAGATCGATTCGTCGTCGGCAGCGGCGAAGGTCAGGTCCAGGTCCGACCAGCGATCTGCTTCACCAAATGCCAGCGAACCGACCAGCGCTGCGGCGACCACGCGGCTGTCGGACCTCGCCCATTCCAGCACACGTTCGCTAAGCCGTGCGCGGTCCGCCTCGCTAAACAGTCCGGTATCCAATCGCGGTGATCTCCTAATCTGTTCTAATGCCCACTGATCGGCAGCTTTGCCGCTTCCCACGCGGCCAGGCCGCCGGTGATTTCGCTCACCAGAGGAAATCCGCTCTTTTGCAGCAGACTTGCCGCGATGGAGGAACGATAGCCGCCGGCGCAGTGCACCAGCACGGGCCGGTCTTTCGGCAGCGCATCCAATTTCTCGGCCAGATGATTCAGCGGGATGCTCATGCTTCCCGGGATGTGCTTTTTCTCGCGCTCGCCGGGCGCTCGAATATCAATCAGCAGCGGCGGCAGTTCCCATGATAGATACTCGGCGGCGAACGGCGCGCTCAATCGCTCGGTGACGGCCGTCAATTCCGGGTGCGATTTGAGACTGGCCAGTCCATCCTTCAAATAGCCGCGAACGAAATCGAATCCGATCCGTCCCAGTCGGATGGCGGCCTCCTTCTCGTGGCCGGGGGCGGCGATGATCACGATCTGGTGCTTGCGGTCGAGCAGGGTTCCGACCCACGTTGCGAACTGCCCGCCCAGGCCGATGTTGATGCTCCCCTTGAGATGGGCTGAAGCAAATTCACCCGGATCGCGCGTGTCGAGGATCACTGCGCCCTGCTTCTGGAGATCGAGCACGGCGCCGAGTGTCAGCGGATTCATCTCGTTCTCCAGCGCCTGATCCAGCGTGGGACGCTCCTGGCTGTTAAGCACGGCGTCGTAATTGAAATAGGCCGGCGCATCGGGC
>DASSYL010000218.1:0-15729 GCA_035703315.1 Candidatus Acidiferrum sp.
TGAAATGCTGGCTGCGCTGGAGTGCGTGGATGCGGTGTTGATTTTTGATGAGCCGACACCGCGAGAAACTGTGGCGGCGCTGTTGCCGGATGTACTGGTGAAAGGCGGCGATTGGGCCGGCGACCAGATTATTGGCCGCGCGGAAGTGGAAAGGGCGGGCGGGCGAGTGGTTTCGGTTCCTGTGGTGGCGGGATATTCGACTTCGGCGATGGTGGAGAAGATTCGGAAGCTGCATGCCTCGGACGGCGGCCATTCTTAATTCATTCAGATGATCCTACCGGTAGTTCGCGAGCGACTTGAAACGTTGGTGCGCCAGCCCGCGCTGGATGGAGTGCTGTCTGCGCTGCGCCGCGGGGCGAAGTCCGCGGGGTGCGCCGGGTTGACGGAGTTGGCGAAAGCAATTTCGGTCGCGCACGTTACGCATGAGCTGCGCAGGCCGGCGTTTCTGCTGGTGGAGTCCAATAAGAAAGCGGAAGCGATTGCGGAGACGCTGCGATTTTTCTTTTCGGTTTTTCCTGGCCCGTCTTTTATGGGAGCGGGTTCCGGAGGGGGCGGTGGCGTGGCCGTGTTGCCGGCGTTCGATACGCTGCCGTGGGAATCGCGGAGTCCGCACGCGGATATTTTAGAGCGGCGCGCGGCGGCGCTGTACCGGCTGGCGGCGGGGGAGGTGTCGCTGGTGATTGCGCCGGTGGCGGCGACGCTGTGGAGGTATCGCGAGTCGAGCGAGTATGCGGACTTGACGCGCGTGCTGGAAAAAGATGCCGAGGTTCCGCTGCAGGATTTTATCGCGCATCTCGGCGCGACGGGTTACGCGCGGACGGAAATGGTGGAGTTGCCTGGGCAGTTCGCAGTGCGTGGCGGGATCGTGGACATTTTTTCGCCAGAGACGCCGCGGCCGGTACGGGTGGAGTTGCTGGGCGACACGGTGGAATCGGTGCGCGAGTTTGATCCGCGCACGCAGCGGTCCGTTGCGCCGGTGAACCGGACCTTAGTTTTGCCGTTGACGGAATGGCAAGTGCCGCGCGAGTCCGGAGGCGAGGCTTGGCCGCTGCCGACGTACTGGGGACCGGCGGGCGCAGTGGGCGTGCGAAGTTTGTTCGAACTGGCGGCGAGTTCGCTGGAGCCGCTGATTTTTGTGAATGAATCGACAGCCGTGCGGACCTGCGTGAGCGATGTGCTGCGCGAAGTGACGCAATCTTACGAAAAGCTGGGCGCGGCGAATTCGCCGGATGGCGAGACATTTTTCTGGACGGAGGCGGAGTTTGATTTGGCGCTGCAACTAGCGACGCGCGTGGATTTGGAACAACTTGGCTTGGTCGCGGACCAAGCGGCGCGGTTTCACTTGGCTTCCCGGCCGAGCGCGCGGTTTCACGGTGACGTGGTGGCGTGCGTCGGCGACTTGAAGTCGCAACTGGCTCTGGGCGGGACGGTCTTTCTGACCGCTGCGAGTACGGGCGAGCTGGAACGGTTTGCCGACATTTGCCGCGAGTATGAAGTGCCCTATGTGCTGGGTGAATCGGAAAGTGCGGCAGCGGGATTCACGGCGGAGAGCGCGAGTGAATCGGCAGGACTGGTGCTGGTGCGAGCGCCGTTCGGCGAAGGGACGACCTTCCCCGATGCGAAGCTGACGATTTACGGAAACGCAGATTTGTTCGATGTGGCACCACAGGTGGAGCGGCCGACGCGCAAAATCCGCACGTCGGGGTTTTTTAGCGATTTCGCGGACTTGAAGCCGGGCGATTTTGTGGTGCACGTGGACCACGGGATCGGGCAGTTCGAAGGATTGCGGCAGATTGAGTCGGACGGGCGGCGCGGCGAGTTCATGCTGCTGCGCTATGCGGAAGATGCACGGCTGTACGTGCCGCTAGAGCGCATGGACCTAGTGCAGAGCTATCGGGTGGTGGAGGGAGCGCCACCTCCGCTGGACAAGCTGGGCGGGACCGGATGGAACACGCGTAAAGCGAAAGTGCGCAAGTCGCTCGAGGATATGGCAGAACAGCTACTGGCGCTCTATGCGGCACGAAAGACGGCAGATGGATTTGCATTTTCGCCGGATGGCAACTGGCAGCGCGAGTTTGAAGATGCGTTTGAGTTCGAAGAGACGCAAGACCAGAACCTGGCGATCGCGGACATCAAAAAGGACCTGGAGAAACCGACGCCGATGGACCGGCTGCTGTGCGGCGACGTGGGATACGGGAAGACGGAAGTGGCGATGCGGGCGACGTTCAAGGTGATCGCTGACGGGAAGCAGGTGGCAGTGCTGGCGCCGACGACGGTGCTGGCATTTCAGCATTACGAGACGTTCAAGAAAAGATTTGCGGCATTTCCGACAAAGATCGAAATGCTGAGCCGGTTTCGCACGGCAGCCGAGCAGAAAAAGGTCTTGGGCGAATTGGAAGCGGGCAAAGTGGATGTAGTGATTGGCACGCACCGGCTGCTTTCAAAAGACGTGCAGTTTCAGGATTTAGGTTTGCTCGTGATTGATGAAGAGCAGCGGTTTGGCGTGGCGCACAAGGAACGGTTAAAGGAGATACGCAAGAACGTGGATGCGCTGTCGCTTTCGGCGACACCGATTCCACGGACGCTGCACATGTCGCTGGTGGGGTTGCGCGACATGTCGATTATTGAGACGCCGCCGCGCGACCGGCTGGCGATTCAGACGGCAGTCTCGTCGTTCAGCGAAGAGTTAGTACGCAAGGCTATTGAAACTGAGCTGGATCGCGACGGGCAGGTGTATTTCATCCATAACCGGGTGGAGTCGATATATTCGCTGGCTTCGCTGGTGAGCAAGTTAGTGCCGAAGGCTCGGGTAGTCGTCGGACACGGGCAGATGGGCGAAAAGGAACTCGAGCAGGTGATGCTGAAGTTTATCCGCGACGAAGCGGACGTACTGGTAGCTACGACCATCGTGGAGAACGGGCTGGACATTCCGCGCGCGAACACGATCTTGATCAATCGCGCGGACCGCCTTGGTTTGTCGGAACTATACCAACTTCGCGGGCGTGTGGGGCGTTCAAATCAACGCGCGTATGCTTACCTGCTGGTGCCGCCGCAGACGGTTTTGTCGGAAGTGGCGCGAAAACGGCTTTCGGCTATGAAGGAGTTCAGCGAACTGGGCGCAGGATTCCGCATCGCTGCGCTGGACTTGGAATTGCGCGGAGCGGGAAACATGCTGGGGCGGCAGCAGCACGGACACATCGAAGCCGTGGGCTTCGACATTTACACGCAGATGCTGGAGCGGGCGGTTTCGAAGTTGAAAGGCGAAGAAGCAGCGCCGGATCTGCGCACGACGTTGAGTCTGGGACTCGATGTACGCATTCCGCAGGACTACATCCCCAGCGAAAATCTGCGATTGCGCACATACAAGCGGATTTCGTCTATCAAGACGGACGACGAAAAGACTGACGTGGCGAAGGAGTTGGAGGACCGGTTCGGACCGCTACCCGCATCAGTGGGAAACCTTTTGGAATACGCAGCCCTCAAATCGGTCTGCGAGCGACTGCGGATCTCGATGGTGGAGCGGCAGGGGAATCGCCTGGCGGTACGATTCCACCCGGAAACGCCGTTGGATCCAGCAGCATTGGTGAGCGTGGTGCGGTCGCGCGACGGCATTCGGCTGGATCCCTCCGGTGTGTTGTGGATGGAGCTACAGCGGGGCGAGCCAGTCGTGGGCGCGTTGAGAAACGTATTGCTCGGGCTTCAAGGGCAGGGCTAAACTGAATCTAGAGAGAGGCAATGAATGAGTAACTTTGTTTCACGGGATTCTTTGAAGGGGGTACTTTCGAGCGCGATTCTGACAGCACTGCTGGCCGCCTTGCCCCTGGCCGCGCAAGACCCCAAGCAAGAGCCGACGCCTCCGGCGCCGACGCTGGAGCAACCAAAAATGGCGCCGACCACGGAAGAACCTGCTCCTGCAGTCAAGCCAAAACCCGTGTCGGCGAAGCCGAATCCGGAAAGCGGCGCGGTGGTGGAAGAGATTATTGCCCGCGTGAACAACGAAATCATTACCCGCACGGAGTACCAGAAATCGCTGGCCCAGACCGAAGAAGAGACACGGCAGGACTGCCAGGGCAAATGCACTCCGGAACAGTTGCAGAACGAGCTGGAAGTGCGCAAGAAAACGGCGTTGCGCGACCTGATCGACCAATCATTGCTGGCGCAGCGCGGCAAGGATCTGGGGATAAGCGTCCAGACCGAGGTGGTGAAGCAGTTGGATCAGATTCGCATCCAGAACAAGCTGGCCAGCATGGATGAACTGGAGAAGGCGGTCAGCAGCCAGGGACTGAACTGGGAAGACTTCAAAAACAATATTCAAAACCGCATCTTGACGCAGAAAGTGGTGAGTCAGGAAGTCGGGTCGCACATTTCGATAGGGGAAAGCGACGCGCGGAAATTCTACGAAGACCATCAGTCCGAGTTTGTGCGTCCGGAGCAGGTGGCCTTGCGCGAAATCATCGTGAACACCGAGGGCAAGAAAGATACAGAACTGCCGGACCTGCGGAAGAAGGCGGACACCGCATTGAAGCGCGTGAAGGACGGAGAAGACTTTGGAGAGATTGCCAAGCGTCTTTCCGACGGAACGACAAAAGAGCAAGGCGGGTATATCGGAACGTTTAAGCGCGGTGAGCTGGCCAAGCAACTGGAAGAGGTTGTTTTCAAGATGAAGCGCAACGAATTGACCGACGTGATTGAGACCAAGCAGGGCTATCTGATCTTCCAGGTTCTTGAACACTACGACGAAGGGCAGCAGTCGTTTGAAAAGGTCAAGAACGAGATCATGGACAAGCTGTACAACGAAAAACTGGAGCCTGCGGTACGTGAATACCTGAAGACGCTGCGCGAGCAGAGCTACGTGGTGATCAAGCCGGGCTACGCGGAACTGGCGGGCAGCGGCAACAGCGAAATCCAGGAAGTAAACACTACGCCCGAAGCCACCAAGGCCAAAAAGGGGCGCAAGAAGTTCCTGCTTTTCGGCAAACGTAGCGGCACCGCCTCCGGCCAATGAAAAAGACGTTTGTCGCTGACCTGACAAGCGAACAGACCATTACCGGCTTTTTCCTGGTAAGCGCGAAGGAACTCCGCAACACCAAGGAAGGGAAGCCGTATCTGCGACTGGAGCTATGCGACCGCTCCGGCACGGTGGAAGCGCGGATGTGGACGAAGTTCGAAGTTGTCGCGCAGGAGGTGGCGCGCGAGGACATTGTCAAGGTAGAAGCACGCGTCGAACTGTATCGCGACCGTACGCAGCTTGCCTTGCTTCAGCTGCGCAAAGCGCGCCCGGAAGAAATCGAACTGGCCGATTACCTGCCTCACACCAAAGAAGACGTCGAGAAGATGTGGGCGGAGTTGCTGGCGTACGGTCTGTCGATAACCAATGTGTGGCTGCAAACGCTGGTGCTATCGATACTGAATGACCCGTCCGTTGCGCCGCGCTTCAAAAAAGCTCCCGCCGCCAAGGTCATGCACCACGCGTATCTGGGCGGGTTGCTGGAGCACGTGGTCGGACTGTGCGGTCTGGCAAGGCAAGTGGCCGCTCATTACCAACCGGAACTGGACTTGGATCTGCTACTGACGGGGGCGATCTTGCACGACGTCGGCAAGCTGGATGAACTCTGCTACGAACGCGCGATCGGCTACACCACGCATGGGCAACTGTTGGGGCACATTGTGATGGAAGTGGAAACGGTGTCGAAAGCCATCGACAAAATCGACGGCTTCCCGCCGGAGCTCAAGACTGTCGTGCAGCATCTACTCATCAGCCATCATGGCGAATATGAATTCGGCTCGCCGAAGTTGCCGATGATTCGCGAAGCTCTGGTTTTTCATTATCTGGACGATTTGGATTCGAAGATGGCTGCGGCACGCACCGCATTGGCCAGCGAATCCGGCGATGAAGAGTGGTCGTCGTACAGCGGCGCGCTGCAGCGAAAATTCTTGAAACTGGACCGCTACCTCAGCAAAGGCGATCGAAAGGCCTCCGGTCAGGACACGAACCCGCCTGCCGAAAAATCCAGCCCTGCCAGCTAGGGCTGCGATAAAGTAGAAACAATGATTCCCGCAGAGTACAAGCTCCGAAATCTGACGATTCGCCCCGCCACGGTGCTGGCGCCGATGGCCGGCGTCACCGATACGCTTTTCCGCAGGGTGATTCGCGGCCTCGGCGGCTGCGGCTTGCTGATGACGGAGTTCACCAGCTCAGAGGGCATCACGCGCAGCGCGAAAAAAACACTCCGCTACCTTTATTTTCAGCCGGACGAACACCACATCACCGCACAACTGTTTGGCGCGAATCCCGAGGTGATGGGGGAAGCCGCGAAAATGGTCGAAGACCACGGCTTCGACGCTGTGGACATCAATCTGGGGTGTCCCGCGAAAAAGGTAGTCAAGTGCGGCGGGTCGGGACTGCTGCGCGATCTGGATCTGCTCGGTGAAATTTTCCGCGCCGTACGCGCAGCTGTGCGTATTCCGCTGACCATCAAACTGCGCGCAGGTTGGGACGACAAATCCATTGTGGCCGTCGAAGTTGCCAAATTGGCCGAATCGGCCGGCGTGGAAGCCGTGGCTGTGCACCCGCGCACGCGCGTGCAGGGCTACACGGGCCGAGCCGACTGGAAAATCATCGCTGCGGTGAGAGAAGCGGTGAAAATTCCGGTCATTGGCAACGGCGACATTCAGACCCCCGAGGATGCGGCTCGCATCGTGGCGGAAACCGGCTGCGACGCGGTGATGATCGGCCGCGCTGCCGCGACCAATCCCTGGATTTTTTTACAGATGGCGAGCTATCAAGCGACAGGTTCCTATGCACAGCCGACCGACGCGGACCGCCACCGTTTACTTTCTGGCTACTACAAAGAAATTCGGGCTGCGGGTCAGCCCGATGCCATAGGCAAAATGAAGCAGTTCGCGTGCTGGTTCACGCACGGCGTGGGGAACGGCAGCGAACTGAGGCGAACGGTACACGCGGCACGGACTCCCGGCGAAGTGCTCGAAGCGGTGGAACGTTTTTTTGAGAGCCCGGCGGCTGCGCGAACTGCTCCGCACCTGAGCGTGTCCCATGAGGAGCCGGCCGAAGATGCAAACGAGCACGCACCTCTCGAAGCAGCGAACTGAGAGGCGAATTGCAGTACGCCTGCCGATGCAAGTGACCGGACGCGATGCTCGCGGCGTGGTCTTCACCGAAGAAACCTCCAGCGAAAATCTTTGTCGCGGCGGCGCGGCGTTCGTGACGCGATTTGATCTGCCGATCGGCACGGACATTGATATCCGAATTCCGACTTCTTCGCAGCAGGCGTGGAAACGGGAAGACACCAACTTCGCCACGCGCGGGCGAGTTATTCACGTTTCCGCGGGGCCGGGAAGTGATGAAAAGCTCGTGGGCGTTCAGTTTACCGGCCCGCGCTTCCATCGTGTGTTTCGCTCGGAATCAGCGGCGTAGCACAGGGATCTACGCTTCGGGTTCGCTAAGATCCAAATGTAATTCCTGATAAGCCGCGCGCTTGGTCATGCCGCGTTCTTTTGCCGCTAGTTTCAGCGCTTCTCTACGATCCAGCTTTGCTTGCCGGATTAGCTCGTCCACGCGCTCGGCAAGGCTTTGCGAACTGTCTCGCTCTACTGACCGTTCTTCGGGCGGTACCGCTCCAATCAGCAGCGTGATTTCTCCGCGAGCCGGCTTTTCGGAAAGGGAAGCGGTGAGTTCGGATAGCGTGCCGCGCCGAAATTCTTCGTGGAGTTTAGTTACCTCGCGCGCCAGGCAAGCGGGGCGATCGCCCAAAACATCGCGGGCATCCGCCAGAGTCTCCTCGATGCGATGCGGAGCTTCGTAAAGTATGATCGTCCGATCTTCGATGCGCAGACGTTCGAGCGCACGGCGGCGTTCGCCAGTGCGAGCTGGAAGAAATCCTGCGAACAGGAATTCCTCGTTGGGCAAACCAGAAGCCGAGAGCGCGGCCAACAGCGCCGAGGGGCCGGGAATCGGTACAACCGGCAAATGGTGCCGCAACGCAAGAGTCACCAGGCGATAGCCAGGATCACTTACCAAGGGCATGCCGGCGTCGCTGACCAAAGCGATCTGTGCGCCCTGCTCCATCGCCAGCACCAATTCGGGCGCGCGGGTCATTTCGTTGTGTTCGTGGTAGCTGACCAGTGGTTTCTGGATGTTGTAGTGGTTCAGGAGTTTTTGTGTGTGGCGCGTATCTTCGCAGGCGATTTGATCCGCCCCTTTCAGGATGCGGAGAGCGCGCAGCGTGATGTCTTCCAGATTGCCGATCGGCGTTGCGACCAAGTACAAACAACCGGTGCGGCCATTGGACTCCTGTTCCATGGCAGCAGTCTAGCATGCGTTTTCGCGATGGGCGCCGCATGGTATATACTTCCTTCTTCGCACAAACATTTGGAGGAGAGGCAGTGCCACTGTACGAGTACCAATGCGCGAAGTGCGGCAAACGAACGGAAAAAATCGAAACCGTTTCAGGGCCGCACTTGAAAAAATGCCCGCATTGCGGCGGCAAGGTGGAGCGATTGCTTACTGCGCCGGCGATTCAGTTCAAGGGGTCGGGCTGGTACGTGACGGATTATGCCGGCAAATCGAGCGCGAAAGATGGCGCGACGGCGGAGTCTAGTGCAACGGATAAGAAGGACTCCGGCCCAGGAAAAGAGTCAGAGTCGAAAGAAAGTGCCTCAGCTAAGGATGTAAAAGAGAAGAAGCCCGCAAAGAAGAAGTAATCAGCTGCGTCGCAACTAAAGCTTCAGCGACTTAAGGTAGCCGCGAAACGCCTCGCCAAATTCCTTGTTCTGCAGAGCCAGCTCGACCGTAGCTTTCAGAAAACCGAGCTTTTCACCCGCGTCGTAAGAAATTCCTTCGTAAATGTACGCCCATAAACCTTGTTCCTTGGCGAGAATCTTCAGGGCGTCGGTCAGCTGAATTTCCCCTCCGGCACCGGGCTCAGTGCGCTCCAGGCAGCCGAAAATTGAAGGAGGAAGCACGTACCGGCCGGTAATGGCCAGGTTGGAAGGTGCGTCCGCGGGCTTGGGCTTCTCCACAAGATCACGGATGCGCAGCAAGCGTTCCCCGAACTGCGCCTGCGGCGCGGGATCGCCCGCGACGATTCCGTACTGTTGCGTTTTTTCGTGCGGGACTTCTTCGACCGCGATAGCGCCTACACCTGTCGCTTCGTACACTTCGACCAATTGCTTGGTGGCCGGATTATCGCCCGGGATCAGCACATCGCCCAGCAAAACGGCGAACGGTTCGTCTCCGACCAAATCCTTTGCCACCAGCACGGCGTGACCAAGGCCCAGCGGTTCTTTCTGGCGCGTATAGCTGACTTGGACCATGTCGCTGATACGTCGAACCAGCTCGGCCTGATCTTTTTTACCTTTCTCTTCCAGAAAGCGTTCCAGCGTCGGGTTGTAGTCGAAGTGATCCTCGATGGAGTTCTTGCCTTTGCCAGTAACGATGATGATGTGCTCGATGCCACTGACCACGCATTCCTCGACCACATATTGAATCTGCGGTTTGTCCACAACTGTCAGCATCTCTTTCGGCTGAGCTTTCGTCGCGGGCAGAAATCGTGTTCCCAATCCAGCGGCGGGCAGAACTGCTTTGCGAACTTTTTTGATGCGTGCGGCGGAGGTGTTGGAAGCGAAAGAGGTCGTCATGAATTCAGGTTAAAGAAGCTGGCAAAATTTTCAATCGGATTCTTGCTGTAACGTGCGTGGCCCGAAAGGCGGTGTCGTGAACCGCGTGTTAGCATAGCTTTTGGGAGCTTCCCACCTTCATATGGCCATTCGCATCCTGGGTATCGAATCTTCGTGCGACGAAACGGCGGCCGCGGTCGTGGCCGACGGCCGCGAAATTCTGTCCAGCGTTGTCGCCTCGCAAATTGATATTCACCGAAAATACGGTGGCGTTGTGCCGGAACTGGCTTCGCGCGAGCACCTTCGCCGAATTGTTCCGGTTGTCCGCGAAGCACTGGAAAATGCCAATCTAAGTCTGCAGGACATGGACGCGATTGGCGTGACACACGGGCCGGGGCTGGTTGGGTCTCTGCTGGTGGGAATTACCTACGGAAAAACTTTGGCGGAAAGTCTTGGCAAACCGCTGGTTCCGGTAAATCACCTGGAAGGTCACATTCATGCGGTTTTTCTGGAAGCACACAAAGCAGGGGTGGCGCCGAGTCTCCCGGCCGTTTGCCTGATCGTTTCGGGCGGCCACACCATCCTCTACGAAGTGCGCCCTAAAGAGGGCGGGAATGGCGATGCCAGCGCGCTTTGGTCCTACCGAAAGATTGGACAGACCCGCGATGACGCCGCGGGCGAAGCTTATGACAAAGTTTCCAAATTGCTCGGACTTGGATATCCCGGCGGACCGATTTTGGACAGGCTAGCGGCAGCCGCTGGTGACGCGCCCGCTCCAGTAAGGTTTGGTCTGACAAGAATCAAGGGAAATGCGTACGACTTCAGTTTCAGCGGTTTGAAGACAGCCGTTTTGTATCATCTTCGCGAGCATCCCGCCTACGTCCCCGAAATTCAAGCGCGGGAAGCTGCCATCGCTCGCGGCGAGCGTAAGTTCGATCAGCTCCTGCCCCTTTGCAGCCCGAAGACGCTCGGTCTGGTCCTGGAGTTCCAGAATGCGGTGGTTCGCGAACTTGTGGAGCGCACCATCAAGGCTGCCGAAGAGTTGGGAGTACCGACCATACTTGTTTCGGGAGGGGTCGCCGCCAATCGTCAGCTGCGTTCGACATTTGAGAAGCGGGCAGGCGCGATTGGGCGCAAAGCCTATTTCCCAAGCTCGGCACTGTCCACGGACAACGCCGCGATGATTGCCGCCGCCGCGTATCCGCGCCTGAAAAATCACATTCTTGCCGATACTTCTCTCAATGCGTCGGCCTCTTTGCCGTTGGCGTAGGTGTCCCGCTTCCCGCGAAATCAGAACAATACCCGGCACATTCGTACTGGCGCTGTGCTCAGGTTAAAATGCCCGCCTGATGCGAATTGCCACTGATACCGGCGGAACATTCACAGATTGCGTCTTTGTCCGCGACGGCAATCTCGAGATACTAAAGGTTCCCTCGCAGCCGGAACAGCCCGCTGCATCCATTGCGGACGCGATCGCGCAAGTTGTCGCTCGGCTCGACGGCGAGCCCCCTGGCAAAATCGACTTAATGTGCGGCACTACGGTCGGCACGAACGCACTGCTGGAACGCCGTGGCGGCCGAGTTGTGCTGATCACAACCACGGGTTTTGAGGATGTGCTAGAGATTGGCCGGCAAGCTCGACCGAAACTCTACGATTTGTTCTTTCAGAAGCCCGAAGTGCTCGTGCCGGGAAGGCGCCGCGTAGGCGCTCGAGAACGTGTCGCAGCAGACGGAAGCATCATTACGGCGCTCACGCCGGCCGAAATTCGGCGGCTTTTGCACAAAGTTAGACAAGCACGTCCTGACGCGGTAGCCGTTTGCTTTCTTTTTTCTTTTCGCAACTCACGCCACGAAGCGGCTTTGGCGAAAGTTTTGCGCCGGGCCGGATGCCTGGTTTCGGTTTCCCACGAAATTCTTCCCGAGTTTCGCGAATTCGAGCGCACATCAACTACGGTCATCAACGCGTATCTCGCACCGGTGATGACCTCTTATATTCGCGAAACGGAATTGCGCGCCCGTTCCGTGCGGATGCCGGAACCCACCCGTCCGAAAATCAATGTCCGCGTCATGCAATCCAACGGCGGCGTCATTTCTGCACAAAGCGCTGCCGACGAACCGGTGCGAACCGTTCTCTCCGGCCCGGCTGGCGGTGTCCTCGGAGCCGCGTACGCCGCGAAGCTCGCCGCCCTCGACAAAGTGCTTACGTTCGATATGGGAGGCACCTCCACCGACGTCGCTCTTCTTTCCGGTGAAACGCAAATCACGACTGAGGCGCGCGTCGCCGGCCTGCCCGTCGCCGTGCCCATGCTGGAGATTCACACCGTCGGAGCAGGCGGCGGTTCTATCGCCCGCTTTGATGTTGGCGGTGCACTGCGTGTCGGTCCAGAAAGCGCGGGCGCCGATCCCGGACCGATTTGTTATGGTCGCGGCGAACTGCCGACGGTCACCGACGCTCACGCGGCCCTCGGGCATTTCGGTGACCGCGGCTTGTTGAACGGGGCTTTTCCCCTCGACACCGCTCGCGCTTGTCGGGAATTGCACGAACACAAAGGAAAATTCGCCAACGCTGAAGCTTTTGCACAAGGCATCGTTGGCGTCTCCAACTCGGTTATGGAGCGTGCCTTGCGTTTGATTTCGATCGAGAGGGGACACGACCCGCGCGAGTATACCCTCGTCGCCTTCGGCGGAGCCGGCGGTTTGCACGCTTGCGATCTGGCCGAAGCTCTCGAACTGCGCGGCGTTCTGCTCCCCGTTTTCCCGGGCGCGCTCTCTGCTCTCGGTATCCTGCGCGCCGATGTCGTGCGAGATTTTTCGCGCACGGTTTTGCTTGGGCTCGCCAAACCCGCCGAGGCACTGAATGAGGCCCGCCGTCTTTTGGGCAAGCTGCAAAGCGGCGCACAAGAATTTCTGCGCAGGGAAGGCTTCTCCAAGACTCAACAACGCTTTGAGCACCGCCTGGACGTTCGCTACGTTGGACAAGCCTACGAACTCAGTGTCATTGCTGGCCCGCATTTCGTCGAAGCCTTTCATCGGGCCCATGAACAAGCGTACGGTCACGCCGAGTCGCGGCGGGCCATCGAAATCGTCAACGTTCGTTGCCGCGCCATCGGTATTTCGCTACCGGTTAAGCTGCCGCGCATTATGAAAGCACAAGCAGGTTCGCTTCCGTCACCGGCGGCCAGAGTGGAGTGCTTCCTGTCCGGGCGGAGCGGGCAAGTTCCGCTTTACGACCGCCAAACGCTGCGTCGAGGCCACACATTCTTGGGTCCGGCAATCATCTCCGAGTACAGCGCCACATCGCTGGTCCCGGAAAACTGGCGGGCGCGGATCGATGCGTATGGACAAATCCACCTGACGATGGCACGCGAGAACGCGAGGCGCCATGGCCGCTAGGAAAAAGCAGCCCGACGCCATGCTGCTGGAGGTGTTTAAAAACATTTTCCATTCCATCGCGGAGGAAATGGGCGCCGCCCTCCGCCGCTCGGCATTTTCCTCGAACATCAAAGAACGCCGCGACTACTCCTGCGCTGTCTACGACGCGGATGGCGAAGTCCTGGCCATGGGCGACCACATGCCCGTACACCTGGGCTCGATGCCGGCGTCGGTAGCGGCTGCGCGCCAGTCGCTGTCCTTATTGCGTGGTGATATCGCATTGCTCAACGACCCTTTCGCTGGCGGCACGCACTTGCCCGACCTCACGTTCGTCGCACCCGTCTTCCTGCCACGAGAGACCGAGCCACATTTCTTTGTAGCCAGCCGTGCCCACCACGCCGATATCGGCGGCGCACTCGCCGGCTCCATGGGCCCCGCCCGCGAAATTTATCAGGAAGGTCTGCGCATCCCGCCCGTCAAGATCTTCCGCAATGGCGAGGTCGAAAACGATGTCTTGCGCCTGCTCCTCGCCAACGTCCGCACTCCGGTCGAACGGGAAGGAGACCTCGCGGCACAAATCGCTTCCTGCCGCCTCGGTGAAAGACGCCTGCGAGAAATCGTTGCGAAATACACTGCGAAAACTACGGATGCGTATGCCGCCCACCTCCTCGACTACTCGGAAAAAATGATGCGTGCGGAATTACGCTCCCTCCGTCCTGGCAGGTACCGGGCCGAAGATTTTCTCGATAGCGACGGAACAAACGCCGTTCCTCTCCGTATCCGCGTTGCAGTTCACATCGCGCGCGATTCGGCCGTAGTGGACTTCACCG
The DNA here is from genome assembly GCA_035703315.1 of Candidatus Acidiferrum sp. Lineage (GTDB taxonomy): Bacteria > Acidobacteriota > Terriglobia > Acidiferrales > UBA7541 > Acidiferrum. The sequence continues at coordinate 13,838 of DASSYL010000218.1, forward strand.
GCTCAGCCCCACAATGCGCCGGCAACATCAACGCTGTCGAAGCCATCGCCGTTTCTTCCGTCTATTACGTTTTTCGGTCGCTCCTGCACGAAGACGTCCCCGCCACTTCGGGTTTGCTTCGTCCGATCACTGTCATCGCCCCCTCAGGAACCATCGTCAACGCCGCGCCGCCCGCCGCGGTCGCCGGCGGCAACGTAGAAACTTCGCAGCGCATGGTGGACGCGCTCCTGCGCGCGCTTGCAGCGGCAGCGCCTACGCGCATCCCCGCCGCCAGCCAGGGCACCATGAACAATCTCACCTTTGGCGGCCGCGATCCCCGCCGCAGCAACCAGCCCTTCACGTACTACGAGACCATTGCCGGCGGTTGCGGCGGTTCTGCGCTCCGCGACGGACCGTCTGCCGCTCACTCTCACATGACCAATTCATGGAACACTCCGACAGAGGTTCTCGAGGAAACGTACCCTGTTCGCGTGAAGCGCTACTCGATTCGCCCTGGGTCGGGCGGCGGAGGTAAGCACCGCGGCGGCGATGGAATAATCCGCGAACTCGAATTCCTGACTCCTGTCGAAGTGGGCTTGCTGACCGATCGCCGCGCGTTTGGACCTTATGGCTTGAAGGGCGGCGAAGATGGCTTGCCTGGAAGAAGCACTTTCACTCAACGATCCTCGGTGAAGACTCTGCCAGGGAAGTGCTCATTTGCTGCGGACGCCGGCGACATTCTGCGCATTGAAACGCCGGGCGGCGGTGGATGGGGAACTCTTCCGTCCAAACAGCAGTTGCGCAGCAAGCAGCGTAAGCGTTCACGCTAACGTTAACGTCCGCACGTTTGAGCAAAAACAAAAAGGGACAGGCACGCCTGTCCCCTTCAATCCAATACAAAATCGTTTCTGCTTACTGTTCGAACCCTTCCTGCATCACCGGAAGCTGCAGCTTCGCTTTCGCCAGCGATTTCAGCACCATCGTTTCCGCCAGCTCCGCCGACGTATTTCGCGCCGTCGCCATCTCACTGACCAGCAAATACTTGGCGCGTTCTAGCATTTTCTTTTCACGGAAGGAGAGCGGCTTGTTACGGCTTAGGGAGCACAAACTCTTGAGGACTACTGCAACTTCGAGGAGGGAACCGGTGCGCATTCGTTCGGAGTTTTCTTTGAAGCGATGTTTCCAGTCGTGGTGGCAATTCAGCTTGCCGCGCTCCAGGAAACCCAGCACCTTGCTGGTGTCGTTCGTTTTCATAACGGATCGCAGCCCGACGCTCATCGCGTTCGATTGGGGCACCATCACGCGCAAGCCGCTGGATACGATACGAATCATGTAATACCGTTCTGTTTTTCCGTTCAGGATTCCGTAATTGATCTGCTCGATGACCCCAACTCCGTGATTCGGGTAAACGACCTTATCGCCAATTTTGTAATCCATGATTTTTTCGGATGCCCCCTTGAGGTACCAAAACAAGTGTAGGAGTTTGTGCGCAGAGAGTCAAGGTATATCGTTTGGAATGAGGGAGTTACCGCCCGAACGCCGTAACTTTTGGTCATAAAATTGCTCAACGTTACGGTGTAGTACCGCTCTGGCCTCGGTTTTCCCGAATTCGCCTATACTGGCGTTATGCGTTTTATTTTGGTAGACACTGCCGACTCTAGAGGCTGCGTCGCTCTTCTTCGCGACGGCCGGCTTCTCGAACTCGCAGCTTATTCCGCCGAGGAGGAATTCTCCTCCTGGTTGCTTCCCGCGGTCCGTAGTTTGCTCGCGAGAAGCGAACTAAGTCTTGCCGATCTAGATGCTTACGCGGTTTGCGCTGGCCCAGGTTCCTTCACAGGGTTGCGAGTCGGCCTAACTACCGTCAAGGCCTGGGCCGAGATTTTTCGAAAGCCGATCGTGGCCGTGTCGCGCCT
>DASSYL010000479.1:0-6183 GCA_035703315.1 Candidatus Acidiferrum sp.
TTTCCGGGTGTCGTGTCAAAGTCATTGGCTGCATACACAAGCATGATAGGCGCTCCCGTTTTCCCGACTGCCGCGAGAGTGCGGTCGCGCAATTCTTGCGATGCATGCCAGGAGAACGCGCCAGCGGCAAAGGCTACTTCAGCGCGAATGGTGCTGTCGTGATCGCCCGAAAGCAACGTGAGCATCCCGCCAAACGAATGGCCGACGATGGCGATGCGTTTGGGATCTACGTCCGGCGCGGCCTTCAAAAACGTTAACCCTGCGAGAGCGTCATCGAGTTGGCTGCCGGTGATCAACTGATAGTGCAACTGCTTGCGCGCTTCAGCGCTCTTGGCTTCCGCTTGTTTCAGAAGGGCTTGTGTAAATGGGCCTTGGTCGGCGGAAAGACCCTGGCCCCGGCGGCAAAGATAAAAGAAAGCGTAGCCGTGTTTAAGAAAGAACGGAGCAAGATCGGAAGCGGCATCGGCCATCGTCCGACCAGCCGTATGCTGCGCGTCGTCAGCGCCAGAACCATGATTGAACAAAATGGCCGGGAACGGCCCTGGACCAGCCGGTTTCCAGAAATACCCCTTCAGGTGGAGCTCACCGCTGCGCACATCAGCGATTTGGGGAGCTACAGGAGGCGCGGGAGGTGAAACACTTTGAGCAAGAGTTCGCGCGGAGGGCTGCAACGCCAGAGCAAGTACGATGATCGTCTTCATACTCCACCCTAAGTACGGAGCGTAAAGTGTAAAGTCAACACGGTTGCTGCACAAAGTACAAGTCGATGCTCAGGACGACTGGAGGAATCACAGAACGTGCGCAACATAGCTTCCCAACACTGCCAGCTGTAAAGCAATTTCACTCGGCTGATTTCGCCATCGTCACAATCACAATGTTTGCTCCCGAACCGCCCTCGGTTGAGGATGCAGCATGATAACTATGCTTCAGAAAGAGATCGGCTCGCAATATTCGGGGAAATTCGTAATTGGAAAAGACCTAGACGTGTACTAGGCCAGCTTACGGAGCATCCGAGCATTGCCGTCCACGACGCGCACGAAGCAGAGGCCCGTTTTCGAAAGCCCAACGCAAAGAATCCCCACCGCGCACGAGACAGGTCTCCTCGGACAGGTGGCGGCGTCAGGCATCTTGAGCGTTCTTCGGTCGCGGATGAAGTTGCAGGAAGGCGGCTGCGGCATCGCGGGCACGTACCGCGATTTCGCGGGGATTTGGTCGCTCGGCGACGCCAAGCAGCAGGCTGACCATCAAATCGCGCCAAAGCAGCCCGGCGAACTGCTGGGCAAGTTCGGCAGGACGCCCTGCGAGCAGCCCGGACGCCAGGGCCTGGGCCATGATTTTACGCAGGGCGGCGCGGCTTGCCTCGCGTCCTATAGAGTTAAGCGCACGCGCCACTTCGGGGGCCTGGACTACCTCGGCGATCGCCAGCCGGAATACCGCAATGACCGTGGGATCGCTTATCTCGCGGACGAGCTCCGTCCCGAAAGAAACCAGCACCTGCTCTAGGGTCTCGCGATCGCGCAGCACGGGCAGGTCGGCGGGCACGTCAAATCGCTTGGCGCGCTCGCTGATGCAGGCCATCAGCATTTCTTGTTTGTCGCCAACTAGCGCGTAAAGCTCTCGCTTCGAAACGCGCGCGCGCGTCGCGATCTCAAGCGTGCTGGCCGTTGCGTAGCCGCTCTTCATGAACGCTGCAAAGGCCGCCTCAAGGATGCGCTCGCGCACCGCGGTTTCGTCGCCGCCTTCCTGGCGGCGTTTTGACATCGCTGCTCTAGCCATCAACTCTCTCCTTGACGACACTGGTACCGTATCGTACCATTTCGAGTGTGTGGTACCTACCGGTACCAAATGATGATTTCGATGAAGAACCAAAGGAGCTGAACAATGAAGATGGAAATGACCTACCTGCTGCTGGCGTTAGCGACGGTCTTGGCGCCCATGGCGCGCGGCCAGTCCACACCGCCGCAGCCCAAGATCACCGGCGTGCTGACGATCCTTTCACCAAAACCGGGGGTTACTGCCGAGCAGGTCATGAAAATCATGCCCGCCGAAATTCGTGCGACCGTTCCCCTGTATCTCGACGGCAAGATTCAGCAGTGGTTCACGCGCGGCGACGGCCGGGGCGTCATCTTCATACTGAACTGCAAGGACGTGGCGGAGGCTCGGGCCCTCATCGAAAGCCTGCCTCTCGCGAAGGAAAACCTCATGGACGAGCAGTTCATTCCGGTCGGGCCACTCTTGCCGCTCGGCATACTGTTGAGAGATAGCCTAACGAACAAGTGAATTCGCTGGAAGTAACGGCCGTTCGACGGCGACGGCTGAACTTCGAACACCGAAACCATAGGTCGCGTTGGGAACCGTGATTCGCGGCGTGGACCTTGCTCTCGCAAAGAATGGATGTATGTCATCTAACGGGAAGCCGTCAATCTGATAAGAGGCCAAATGTCACCGGAAACCATCTTCAATCTGCATCTCATTCTAGGTTATGTCGCATGGCTGCTTTGCTTCGGCGTGTACATCCTGCCCCGGCTAAAGTCGATGGACCTGGTCGCAGCGCAACGCGCCATCGCTACGCTGCATAGCTTCCGCTTCTTCGGGCTAGTCTTTATCCTTCCAGGTGTCGTCGGCCCGAATCTACCAATCGCTGGCTTCGCTACGTTCGCCGCCTACTGGGACCTGGCAACCGGGGTGCTCGCCATCCTGGCGCTCCTCACCGTGAGGATCCGTCCGCTTTTCTGGTTTTTCGTCGTGGCCTTCAATCTCGTGGGGATAGTCGATCTCATCCTCGACTATTATCACGCCGTCGGGGTTGGTGTTCCTGCGTTGGCGGGGCAGTTGGGCTCGGCGTACGCGATCCCGGTCCTCTATGTGCCCCTACTCATGATCACGCACGTGGTCGCATTCTATTTGCTGCTGCGTCCTCAGCCCAACGCGGTTCGAGACCTCGCCGGCGACGGGGCGGCATCTTAGAGCCCCCCTTTGCGTTCATCGGCAGTAGACCCTCAGATGCAGAGGGACGAACCGACCCACATTCGCTCGGAAGGATGCCAGGACCTATTCCTTTTCCAGATGAACCTGGTCAATTGGCTGATGTGGACGGCTGGGTGTCTGCGGCATCTTGTTCATGGAGGGTAGAACATGCCCGCAGAACTCATCGAGCTTTCAAATGCTTTGGCGGAGATCACGGAACGCGCGGCCCGCAGCACGGTGGCCGTCCACACGGAAGCGCGCGGTTCTTCCAGCGGCGTCCTGTGGCGGCCCGGGGTAATCGTCACCGCGGAGCACGCGCTCCGTCGCGACGAAGAGGTCCAGGTTACGCTGCCGGACGGCCGCGTAGTTCCAGCCGTCTTGGGGGGCCGCGATTCCTCGACGGATCTCGCTGTATTGAAGTGTGCGGAAGCTGCGGCCGCGCTGCCGGAATTCGCGGAGGTAGCTTTCCTTAAACCGGGCAGCATCACGCTCGTGGTTGGACGCACACGCGCCAGCGGTGCGGTCGCCGCTCTCGGCGTCGTCAGTTTGGTGGCGCCCGAACGCCGCACGTGGACGGGCGCTGCGCTCGCTCCTTACGTTCGTCTCGATGTCGGCTTGCAGCCTACCGCGGTTGGCGGTGTGGTCATCGATGCGCATGGCCGCGCGAACGGCGTAGCCACAACGAAGTTTTCTCGCTTCGGTGCGGTTGTAATCCCTGCACACACGGTCAGCACTGTAGTGGGCACGCTGCTGGAAAAAGGCCGGATTCCCCGTGGTTATTTGGGCGTTGGCATACAGCCAGTTCGGCTGCCCGAGGCGCTTCGTCAATCGCTCCAGCGAAACGAGATGACCGCGGCGATTGTTTTGGAGGTTGAGCCGGGCGGGCCAGCGCACGAGGCGGGAATCGTCATCGGAGACATCCTGGTTTCGCTTGGTGGCCGCCAAGTCGCGCAGCTGGAGGATATTCAGTCGCAACTTCATGGCCAAGCAATCGGCGAGCCCGTGGCGGTGAAATTCATTCGTGGCGGCGCGATACAAGAAGCGAGCATCTTGATTGGCGAACGTCGGCACGGGAGAAAGTAAGATGGCGCTCACAGGACTTGGCGAAATTGCAGAGCAACTGCGACGAACGACCGTTCTGATCCACTCCGAGAATCGCGGCGAAGGCTCCGGGATTATCTGGTCGAGCGACGGCGCCATCGTAACCAACGCGCATGTGGTTCGCGGCTCGCGTGCTCGCATTCAGCTCTGGGATAACCGTGAGTTCGAGGCAACCATTGCGTCACGAGATTCGCGACGCGATCTTGCTACGCTGCGCATTGCGGCGAACAACCTTCCTGCGGCGTCCGTGGCCGATTCGTCGCAGATTCGTCCTGGTGAGCTAGCGATCGCCATTGGCAATCCTCTTGGTTTCGTCGGTGCTCTCACCACGGGGGTCATTCACGCCGTAGGACCGCTGCGCGGGATTGGCTCGCGGCTTTGGGTGCAGGCTGGAGTCCGCCTCGCGCCGGGCAGTTCCGGCGGACTGCTTGCGGATGCACGTGGCCGCGTGATCGGCGTCAACACGATGGTGGCGGGAGGTCTCGCACTGGCGATCCCGAGCAATGCCGTGCGCGGTTTTCTCGCCGGCGTAGCGCCTGACGCGTGGCTCGGCGTTACCGTGCATCCAGTGCGAGTTCCCCGTGGCGCGAGCCGCGGCAGTGCGTTTGGCTTAGTGCTTCTCGAAGTGGAGCGGGGCAGCCCGGCGGACTCGGCCTCGCTCTTGCCCGGCGACATTTTGCTGGGCACGGAAGAAAAATCATTTCTCTCGGTAGACGACTTGGCAGACACCCTCCAAGGCGGCCGTCCCCGGCTCGTCCGGTTCGAATTCTTGCGTGGAAACTACCAGAGCATTCGTCGGGTGACGGTGCGATTCGGCGAGCAGGTGGCTTCTGGGAGCGGCATTGCAGCGTGATCCGAGTTTTCATCATTGCCGATTCGCCACTAATTCGCTCGGGTCTGGAAAATCTGTTGAAGGCGAGAACGGTCAAAGTCGCCGGTACCGCAGCGGAGTTGGAGTCAGCGGCCAGTCTGCTCTCAGACGCGGAAGTCGACGCTGTGGTGATCGACGCTGCTGGCGAACAGCGAGAGCAGTTCGTGCAGACCGTCGCTGAATCAGGCTTGGCTTCAGAGCTTGCTGTCATCCTTATTGCGGACCATTTGCCTCCGGCTTCTACAGCCGCGGCGTTGCGCGCGGGTGTTCGTGCGGTACTGCCGAGCGATGTCGCTCAGGATCAGCTTTTCGCTGCGCTGCAGGCTGCGGTGTCCGGCCTCGTCGTCCTGCATTCCACAAACGCTGAGGCGGCGTTTCCGGCATTCGCGCCGGTCCGCCCACTGGCCGAACTTGCGGAGCCACTTACGCGGCGAGAACGCGAAGTACTGCAAATGCTAGCGACTGGTTTGGGCAACAAGGAGATTGCTGCACAGTTGGCGATCTCCGAGCACACTGTCAAGTTTCACGTCGCGTCGATCCTCGCGAAGCTGGGCGCGGAAAGCCGCACCGAAGCGGTATCCCTGGGCATCCGTCGTGGGCTGCTCCTGCTGTGATCGTGTCCTTAGGGCTCCGCACGGTGCGCCGCACAACGGGCATCCTCGTCGCTCACGGCCTCGCGAAACTCGTCGCATTACGATGGCGAACCTCGTCGCTTGTCTGCAAGAGCCCGCTTCTCCTCGTCACTCGATGTAAAATTAGTAGGTTGGAGCGTCGATTTCTTTCGTTCGATGTCAGCCGACACCTCAAGTAGTAACGCCGCCAATCGGGGGGCTGTTCCGGCCGCCGTTGATCCTTTTGCTGAAGACGACTTCAGAAGCGCAACCGACGGTGCCCAATTGAGATCTCTGGCACGTTTTGCGACACGACGGACACCGAAGAGGCTCACTGCCAGTAACGCCTCGTAAACGTTGGTGGAGGCAGGTTTGAAATTCGCCTCAATGCTCGCGTAGAGTTCAACAAAGAAACGCGCAGAGCCAATGTGAAGATGTGGGAAGCGAAACCGAGGGTGGATCCCTGCCCGCAGTAAGGTTTTGGTGGACGTGACCCGGGATCGAACCGTGACCCCCTGCTTGCAAAGCAGACGGGCAAAAACACTAAAGGCTTTGTTTGATGTCGCTTACACGAAAAACTGGCGCTCTCTAGTTGTACCGAAGTTGTACCCAGTCGGCCCGGTTTCTAAACAG
>DASSYL010000515.1:0-2070 GCA_035703315.1 Candidatus Acidiferrum sp.
CGTTCAGCGAACTGCCCAACAGAAAGCTCGTGGCGCACGTGAAGGAGATCGCTGCTGCGCGGCAGATTCCGTTGCAGTTCGATTTTGTGCCCGGATTCGGCGACGACGCCGGCGCGATCAAACTGCATAACATCGGCGTGCCGGTGACGACGGTGCTTGTGCCTGCGCGGTCCACACACGCGCACAACGGCATCATTGACCGCGCGGATTTTGATCGCACCGTTGATTTAATGGTGGCGCTCGTCCAGTCGCTCGATGCCGTGACCGTCGCCAAAATCAGATCGTTTGAATAAGGTTGATCGAGCGCCGCGGCCTTCAGCGCGGCCTTGATGCGTCGTCTATGCCGTTCCGAGCAGCGCCAACTGCCGGCTCTCCAGTTCCAACAGCCGCTTTTTAAGCGGCAGTCCGCCGCCAAAGCCGGTCAAGCTCCCGTCGTTCCCAATCACGCGATGGCACGGAATGATGATCGGAATCGGATTGGCGCCGTTCGCCGCGCCCACGGCGCGAACCGCCTTCGGCTTGCCAATCCTGTCCGCGAGCTCTTTGTAAGAAATCGTTTCGCCGTAGGGAATCTTCCGCAGCTCGGACCACACGGCCCTCTGAAACTCCGTGCCTTCCGGGATAAGCGTCAAGGAAAAGGTTTTGCGCTCGCCCGCAAAGTACTCGCGCAGCTGCTCGATGACGCCAGCGAAGAGAGAACGTGCTTCTGACCAGCCAGGATCGACTGTCACGGCATGTCTGCCGCTGGAAAAGCTGACGCAGTTCAGCCCGTCACGAGAGCCCGCAAGGAGCAGGCGTCCGACCGGACTTTCATACCAGGTATAAGAACGCTCGTTCATAGCAGCATTCTAAACCGTCGGGTTCCGCGATACCTATCCGATTTCATTTTCCGATTCGCTTCCACACGATGTCTTCATTGTTTCGCCTGTCGATTAGCGCATCGACCTTTCCCGCCGCGTCGCGGCGAAACAGTATCCGGCCCTCAATTCCCTTCCGAAAAAAGAGGTCCGGAGCTTCGGGGTTGAGCGTTTCGGTCGCTCGGCCGTTCCGCTGGACGGACAACTCCTGCTGATCCACAGAGACAAGGCGCGTGATCCCGGAAGCCAGTTCGTAGCTTCCGGCATAGTCCTTGTAGGCCGCCACGTTCACCTTGCCCGGTGCCGGATCTTCGTAGTACCGCAGCATCTGCCCGCCAACAATCTGCCATTGCCCGTTGCGCCGCGCCCACGTATCGGTGCCGTGATATCGTGCCTTCAGTTCTTGCCCAAAGACCACTTCCGTTTCATCAATGTCGTAGCTGAGCACAGCCGTGTCCCGCAAAATGTTGCTCTTCGCGTTTACCACCTGAATGGTCCCGGAATATCCGTTGGGCAGAGGCGAAACGTCCTTCAGCAACGCGGCCTTGTCCATGAATCGGCCTTTTTCGTCGAAGTACATCCCGTCTTCGGCGAAATACTTTTTCCACGGCTCGGGATTTCCCGGCGCGACTGCGTCCATGATCTCTTGCGTTCGGCGGACGAGTTCATGGTGTGTGATTCCGGGCTGCCCCGTTCCGCAACCCGCAGCCAAGACCTCCAGGCACGCAAAGACAACTCCAATCATCAGTTTCATTCGTAGCTCCTACCCGCTCTAAGACGCTGGCTGTCGCTCAAGGTAAGCCCGTATCTAATTGCGTATCCCGTGCTTTTGCCCTGCTTTTCTTGCGGTGCTAAACTTCATACGGAAAGCCATGACAGCCAAAACACTCTACGAAAAGATCTGGGATAGCCACCTCGTCTATGAAGAGGCAAGCAAACCGGCGCTGATTTATATTGATCGCCATCTCATCCATGAGGGCACTTCCCCGCAGGCTTTCTCCGGATTGCGCGCCGAGAGCCGCAGGGTCCGCCGTCCGGATTTAACCTTCGCGGTCATGGACCACTCCGTTCCCACGACCGACCGCACACTTCCCATCATTGATATGGATGCTAAAGCGCAATTTGAAGCGCTCGCCAAAAATTGTGCCGAAACCGGCGTGCGTCTGTTTGACATGAACAGCAAGAACCAGGGCATCGTGCACAACATCGGCCC
>DASSYL010000069.1:0-5025 GCA_035703315.1 Candidatus Acidiferrum sp.
ATGGAGGCGCTGATTCGGGCGACGCGCGAAGGCTGAAAAAAATTTGCCCATTAACTTTGCGTTACAAAGTTATTTGTATGAGCTTCCCCGCGGCGGAGAAGGAACAATCTCATGACAGTTCAACAGGTCATCCTGCAGCACATTCTCAACGCGCCACCGGTTACGCCGGCGCCTTCGCTCCACGTCGCGATCATCACCGACGGCAACGGGCGATGGGCGACTTCACGCGGGTTGCCGCGTTCGGCGGGTCATCGTGCGGGCGCGGAAGCCAGCCGGGCGATTATTGAAGCCGCGCCGAAGCTGGGCATCCACACGCTCACTTTGTTCGCGCTTTCCTCGGCGAATTGGAAGCGGCCACCGTCGGAAGTAACCGCGATTCTGCGGCTTTTGCACGAATACTTGATGGCCGAGACCACGCATTGCATCGAAAACGGCGTGCGCATCAGCATTTTGGGCAGGCGCGACCGGATTCCCATGACGCTGCGGCAAGCGATCATCGACTCGGAAGCCGCGACAGCACGCGGTACGCAGCTGCATTTACGCTTGGCGATTGACTATTCCGCACGTGAGGCCATCTACCTGGCGGCGTGCCGCTACTACAAAGCCACCGAGCTCTCGCCGGAGTCGTTTGGCGGGGTGCTGTCGGAAATCATGCGGGGAGGCACCACCGATGTGGATCTGCTCATCCGTACCGGCGGCGAGCAGCGGCTCTCCGATTTTCTCCTGTGGGAGTGCGCCTTCGCGGAATTTGTGTTTCTCGAAAAGCGTTGGCCGGACTTCACAGTGGCGGATTTAGGCGCCGCACTCGATGAATTTTCGCGGCGCGAACGTACGCGGGGTTCGTTGCCGCAAGACGTGGCGGCGCAAAGTTCTTATGCGGCTCTTTCCCAAAACCCTTAACCTGCTTATTTTCATTTATTTACCAAAGTAACGATCGCCCGCCGATGGCCTGACACTTGCCCTCCTCGCGTCGTCTATACCCTAGGAGCCGCGAATGGGAACGATGGGACTTGCGCTGCCTTGGGAAGCTAGAATCGCTCAGGGCGCTCGGGGCTTGCGCCTACAAACCCCGACCGAAGACTGGCGCACACAAAGGGGGCGAGTGGAGCCAACGGAAACGACCTCAGGAGTTTCCTCCGTCGCCGCGCAGGTGTCAGGAGAAGATTCCGCCCTGGCCGCGGCCTGCCGAGCAGGCGACCTGCGGGCGTTTGAGCGGCTGTACCAACTGCACGGCTCGCGCATGAAATCCATGGCGCGCAACCTGCTGGGCACCATGAGCGACGCCGAAGACGCCGTGCAGGAGACCTTCCTGAAAATTCAGCGCGGCATCGGCAGCTTCCGCGGCCAATCAAGTTTCGCCACCTGGTCGTTTCGCATCTTGATCAACACCTGCTATGACGCGCGGCGCAGCCGGATGCGCAAGAAAGAGGTTTCGCAGGATGAGCCCGAAGGGCCGGAAGCTTCGCCGCGGCCGGAACCACGCGCGCCGGGTTCGCATCCTTCGCTGCGCCTGGCGCTGGAACGCGCCGTTGCAAACCTGACGGCACAACAGCGTAGCGTCTTCTTGATGTACGAAGTGGAAGGCATGCGCCACTCCGAAATTGCGGCGGTGCTGGAAATCAGCGAGACCGCTTCCAAAAACACGCTGTTTCAGGCCAAGAAGAATTTGCGCCAGATGCTGGAAGCGCCGCGCAGCAGCGCCGCGGAGGCGCGGTAACCGATATGAATACTGCTTGCAACGATCGCGAACGAATTTTTCTGGACGGCACCGCGGAAGAATGGGCCGCGCTGGAAGTTCATGCCACTACCTGCTCGGCGTGCCGCGAAGAGCTGAATGCCTGGAACAACCTGTCCCTGACTGCTAGCGACCTGCATCAGGAATGGGATTCGCCTGCACTGTGGCCGCGGATTGAGCGGGCGCTTAGAGAACAGTCTGCTCCGCCCCGATGGTCCTGGTGGAAGCGCTTCTTCGGCAGCTGGAATCTGATTTCGCTGCAGTGGCAAACCGCAGCAGCCGCGTTGCTGCTGGTCGTGCTTACCGGCTCTGCAATCTGGTTCATCGCCAGATCCGATCGTCATCGAATTCCTGAGAACCAGGCGCTTTTCAACGATCACACGGTACGGGAAGTCGAGAAAGCCGAAGCCGCCTACGAACAAGCCATCGACAAACTCGACGCGCAAGCGCGTCCGCAGCTCGACAACGCGTCCACGCCGTTGATGGCCAGCTACCGCGAAAAGCTGCAAGTGCTGGACAGCGCCATCGCCGATTTGAGAGCCCAGGCCGGCATCAATCCAGCCAACGGCCACCTGCGTCGCCAGTTGCTGGCGATGTACCAGGAAAAGCAGGACACGCTCGAACAAGTTTTGGAGGCAAAACAACAGTGAGTCACCCAGTCCACTATTCCCAGCGCTCGGCCGCGTTTCTGCGAGCCGCGGCAGTTCTCGGCGCCATTCCGGTGCTGCTCGTCGCATCTGCATTTGGCCGACGTCCCGCACAAAATGAAGTCACGCGCGACTTTCAAAAGACGGTCACACTTACCGGCAACCAGGGCGTCAGCGTCGACCACCGCCTCGGCAGAGTGGTGGTCCACGGTGAACCCGGCCGCGAGGTGAAAATTTCCGCTACCATTCGCGTGCAGGATTCAAACGCCAACGACGCGCAGGACTTTTTGCAGAAGATCCAGATCGAAGTCCGCGAAGAAGGTGATGGCGTACACGTCCGCACCATCTACCCGGAGAGCCGCCTGCCGCATATCCGCATCGGGGGGCACTCCTCGTACTCAGTGGACTACGACATCGCCATGCCGGCAGAAGCTCCACTGTGGTTGCGCAACGCTTTCGGCAACGCGGAAATCGCCGGAGTACGCGGCTGGGCACAGATGGAAAACTCAAACGGCGCGCTGCTGGTGCGGGATGCCGGAGGGGCGAAACTGGTGAATGCATTCGGCAAGATCGAACTCACCAACGCCACCGGCAACTGCAGCATCACCAACAACAACGGCGCAGTGAACGTGACCAACGTAAAGGGCACGCTGGAGTTGCGCAACCGCTTCGGCGAAATCGTGGCTTCCCAGATTGCGGGCGCGGCGACGATTTCCGGCGGCAACGGGCGAGTTTCATTGACGCAGGCGGGCGGCAATTCTTCGGTCAGCAACTCGTTTGGCGAAGTGGTGGTTCGCAATATCGCGGGCAACGTCAGCGTGACCAACAGCAACGGCCGCATCGATGTCGCCGAAGTGTCGGGCGGCGCTGAGCTGACAACGAGTTTCGGCGCGGTGGAAGCAACACGGATCGGTGGCGCAACGACGATCAAGGACAGCAACGGTTCCGTGCATGTGACCGAAGCCCAGGGATTCGTTTCGGTGAATTCCAGTTTCGGCACGGTGAAGGGCAGTCAGCTCTATAAAGGCGCCAATGTGGTAACCGGCAACGGAGGGATAGAGCTGACCAATGTGCAGGGCGAGATTTACGCCAAAACATCGTTCGGCTCGATTTACGCGGAAAACGTGAAAGGCAAATTCACCGCGCAGGATTCGAACGGTTCGGTCACCGCAAAAGCGATCGAGGGCGACGCTAGCGTCACCACCTCATTTTCCGGAGTTTCTCTAGAAGGAGTGGGCGGAAAAATCACAGTAGAGAATCAGAATGGCGCGGTCGATGTGACCGCGTCGGGCAGCAGTTGTAAAGACGTCAGCCTCCGGACATCGTTTTCGCATATCGGAGTGCGGCTGCCCGCGAATGCCGGCTATCGCATCAAGGCCCGCACGTCGTTTGGCAGAATCAACTCACAGATGCCGATCACCGCATCCGGCGCAATGGGTGGCGATTCACTGGAAGGCACAATTGGCAACGGCGGCTGCCTGCTCGAACTGACCAACTCCAACGGCAACATCGATATTTCCAAAGCGCAATAGGGTGCCCGGAGCAGGCTTCCTATTTGCGGTTTCGCGCCAGAGAAAAAGCCTTGCGAATGACGCGCGTGGCGGTCGGCGTCAGCCCAAATTTATCCAATTCCGTTTCGCTGGCCCATGCCACGTCGGTAACATCGCCGCCGGCAACCGCTTGGCCGGAAATCCGTTCGCACAAATAGTCCGCAATGACGAAGTGAAAGCGCGGCCGCCGCTTTTCTTCCAGAGTCGTCCAGGTTTCATCCGCGCCGCGTCCAAAATTGATGCGTTCAAAAACCTCGATCAAGTCCAGCACGCGGACCATCAGGCCGGTTTCTTCCTTCAGCTCGCGTTCCGTCCCCTCGGTCAATGTCTCGCCAAGCTCCAGGGTTCCGCCTGGAATGGACCATTGCCCCAGCAACGGTTCGCTCCCGCGGCGGATCAGCAACGCGCGCCCATCTTCAATCACCACTCCACCCACGCCCACAATCGGTTTTTCGGGATATTCCCGCCAGGAACTCATTCAGCTATGCCCTCTACATGTTTCTCCCCGGTAACAATCGGCCGGCCCTTCAGACGAACCAGTTGATTTCTCGCGCTGCGGTATATAATACGTGGGTTTCAGGGTTCGCTTGCGAATCCTGAGGTACACCCATCGGCGGCGGTTGCGATTCTCCCAAGTCCCGCCCCGCGATTTAGGGTTTCAGGGTTTATTCTACGAGCCTTGAACTAAAATTTTCCGGAGGATCGTGCCGTGATTCGCTGCCCCGATTGTGGCGCCGAAATTGACGTGGATGAGGACGAAGTAGAGGAGGGAGAAATTTTGAGCTGCCCAGAGTGTGAATCCGAATTGGAAGTCACGCAAACGCATCCCGTCCACTTGAATCCTATTTCCGACGACCTCGACGATGAGGAAGACGAAGAGGAAGAGGACGACGAAGTCGAGGAAGAAGAAGAGGACGATCTCGACGAGGACGAGGAAGAAGAAGAGGAAGAAGAAGAGGAAGAAGAATAAGCACGGGCGGTGGGCAGTATTGGACGGGGTCCTTGGCCTTACATCCGGAGGTGTTCGCGCCGCATCCAATGTAAGACAAGGCATGTACGTTCCCGTTGCCCGAAACCACATGATGCGACTGCC
>DASSYL010000077.1:0-2131 GCA_035703315.1 Candidatus Acidiferrum sp.
AATCGCTTCAAACACTTTTTCTTTTTCGCGAAATTCCAGCCGCACCACGCCCCACGGAATCTGCGGTTCATCTTCATGCGCAAGAATCTTGAAACTCGGAGTGAACTTCGCATGCGTGATGAGGTACGGCCCCACATACGCCGCGCGCCCTTCCGCGTCCTTCGACCATTCATCCGGTCCCTTGCCGTTAATCTTCAAGACCAAAATCGGATGATGCGCGGCAACGTAATCCGCCGGAAAGTGTCCGTGATAACGGTCGATGCAGATCGCCACCGTCAGGTCGGCGCGCTCGGGAACACGCAGCGATGCTCGCAACTCTTCCAGCAGCACTCCGCTGATTTCGGTCGCCTTCTTGAAGTTAGCATCGTCCGTGACTGTGTACGTCACCTGCGGCAGCTTCAGTAAATCTTCACGCGAAACGTATTGCGTGATTCCCGGCGCACCGCCAATCTCGCCCTTAATCTCAAGGTCCAGTGATGACTGCCTTCGCTCCCCCAAACTTATCCCTAGCGCCTGGTCGGCCTTCGAGGTCTCCCGTAGACACTTTTCCGCTCCGCCTACGCGAATCGCACTCGCAAACAGGGAACACACACACCAAAACGCAACACCCGGGATTTTTTGCATCGCTCATCCTAACTCAGACTAGTTTTCCCATTTCAGTGAAACTGGGCGCTGCGATTTCGCCTTCCGCAGGAGGCAGGAGGATCGCCGCTATGGGAACTCAATCCACCATGTCCAAGCGTTCGAACCCCTTGGCGTATTGGATTTTGCGAGATTCCGCCGTCAACCCGAAAAGCAAAGCGGGCTCCTAGAGGGAGCCCGCTTTCTGCAAGTTGGCCTAGCCAACTTACCTTTTCTTTTTCTTTGCCGCTTTCTTTGCTTTCTTAGCTTTCTTGGCCGGCTTCTTCGCGCCCGCTTTCTTTGCCTTTTTCGCTGGCGCCTTCTTTACCGCCGCTTTCTTGGGCTTGGGCGCTGCTTTTTTGGCGGCGGGCTTACTCGCCGGTTTGGCTGCCGGTTTCGGAACGGCTTCCTCTTCCGGTTCTTCGCTGATGATCAACTCCTCTTCCTCGGTTTCCACGAGGCCGTCGCCATCGCCGCCCAATTCCTCATCCTCCAGCGGAGAAAGCTCCGTCTCATCATCAAAATTGTCTTTTTCGAAATCCATTCCATCCTCCCCTGGGGGAATCTTTGCCCGACGTATCGGGGCCGGCGCGGCTATCAGAAAGCCGCAGGCGCGGCAAAACCACTGTGGCGTTCGTATCGTATTCAGCAGGCAATGTCAAGGATTCTGAGCGCGTTGCCAGCGAGTCGATTTTGCACTCGGCCAAAGTCGCGAAGGGTGAAATTTACGGTGATTTCTGGCCGGCGCTGCTCGACGACGCCGCCGTTTTGACGCCGGAACCCTTCTTTTTGGTGACCGCCCGAGTGCGCGTTGGCCGTGCTTCAGGGGCTCCCCCAACCGTGTAAACCCGCAAAATCATGCCGCGGCTTACGCGGCCCGACTTGAGGGCGTTCCACTTGCGCAATTGCTCGGTGCTGACGCTGAACTGGTCGGCAATTCCCCCAAGCGTGTCCCCTTTGCGCACGCGGTAGCGCACCAGCCGGCTCTTGGTTTCGGCGGCCGATTGGGTAGCCGGAATGATCAGCTTGTCCCCAGCCGTCAGAGCGGTCGCGCCGCCCAGGCTGTTTGCCGCAGCAATGGCCGCCGCCGTCACCTTGTACTTCTTCGCCAAAGAAGTCAGCGTCTCGCCCGGTTCCACGCGGTGCCGGCGCCAGCTGACCCATTTTTCCGGAGGAATGTCGGCAATCTCCGCTGAGAATTTCGCTGCGGTCCCGGACGGCAGACGCAATTCGAACGCAGGATCATCCGGCGTAGCCAGCCGCAGCAGCGATGGGTTCAACGCGCGCAAAGTCTCCACGTCCACATCAATTGTTTCGGCCACTAGTCGCAAATCAACCGCCCGGCCCGGCTTTATGACGTCTGAGGACACCGGCTTTTCCAATTCGGGGCGGATGCCATAGTGCGCGGCGTCCTTGGCGATCAGCGTCAGCGCCACGATGATCGGCACATAGTTCTTGGTTTCGCGCGGCAGCACGTTGCGGCGGTACAGCTCCCAGAAATCGGCGTATC
>DASSYL010000431.1:0-3204 GCA_035703315.1 Candidatus Acidiferrum sp.
AGACGGTTGGGAAACGTGGGAATGTTCGGCGGCGCGGGAAAAGCTGCCGGTTTCGGCTACTGCGCAGAAATAGCGGAGTTGGTGGAGTTCCATGATTAGGAGCCTCTCCTTTCGCGGGGAATTTCTCTAATGCTATAGGCAATACCTATCCATTCTATCTGAAGTAGATATTGGAGCAATGGCTGGCAGCCGCGTAGCCTTGTTTGGTCGCGGGAGCGAAACCGGCGCAGCCCGTTCGCTCGGGCGCGATATTTCGAGAGGAGAACGATGTCAGAAGAAACGATCGTCAAGCAGGAGCAAAGTGTATCAACTGAATCCAAGTGCCCATTCAACTACAAAGCCTCCGCACCGAGTAATCGGGATTGGTGGCCGAATCATCTGAATCTGCAGGTTCTCCACCAGCAGTCGCCGCTGTCCGATCCAATGGGCGAGGAGTTTGACTATGCCAGGGAATTTAAGAGTCTTGAATTGAATGCGGTGATCAAGGACCTGCATGCAGTAATGACGGACTCGCAAGATTGGTGGCCGGCCGACTTTGGCCACTACGGGCCGCTGTTCATACGGATGGCGTGGCATAGCGCTGGCACGTATCGCATCGGCGACGGCCGGGGCGGCGCCGGAGCCGGGCAGCAGCGTTTCGCGCCGCTCAATAGCTGGCCCGACAACGTAAACCTCGACAAGGCGCGCCGGCTGCTGTGGCCGATCAAGCAGAAGTACGGCAGGAAACTTTCGTGGGCGGACCTGATGATTCTTGCCGGAAACGTCGCGCTGGAGTCGATGGGCTTCAAGACGTTCGGATTCGGCGGCGGGCGGGCTGATGTCTGGGAGCCGGAAGAGGACGTTTATTGGGGACCGGAAGGCAAGTGGCTGGCGGACGAGCGCTACACAGGCGAGCGTAATCTGCAGAGTCCTCTGGGCGCCGTGCAAATGGGGCTGATCTACGTGAATCCGGAAGGACCGAACGGCAAGCCCGATCCCATCGCTGCGGCCAGGGATATTCGCGAAACATTCCGGCGCATGGCAATGAACGACGAAGAAACGGTGGCACTGATTGCCGGCGGGCACAGCTTCGGCAAGACCCACGGCGCCGGCGATGCAAAATTGGTCGGAGCAGAGCCGGAAGCCGCCAGCATCGAGGAGCAGGGACTCGGCTGGAAGAGTAAATTTGGCACCGGCATAGGCGGTGATGCGATCGGCAGCGGCCTGGAAGTGATTTGGACCACGACGCCGACAAAATGGAGCAATAACTTCTTCACGAACCTGTTCAGCTACGATTGGGAGCTGACCAAGAGTCCGGCGGGTGCGCATCAGTGGACGCCGAAGAATGGCGCTGGTAACGGCACGGTGCCGGATGCGCACGACGCGGCGAAACGCCACGCGCCATCCATGCTGACCACGGACCTGGCGCTGCGGTTCGATCCTGCTTACGAAAAGATTTCGCGGCGCTTCTATGAGCATCCGGAGCAGTTCGCTGACGCTTTTGCGCGGGCGTGGTTCAAGCTGACGCACCGCGACATGGGACCGATCGTGCGGTATCTCGGGCCGCTGGTTCCGAAAGAGCAGCTGCCGTGGCAAGACCCGATCCCCGCCGTGAATCATCCGCTGATTCGGGAGCAGGACATTGCCACACTGAAAACGAAAATCCTCACGTCTGGATTGTCTGTTTCGCAACTGGCCTCGGCGGCGTGGGCGTCGGCGTCAACCTTCCGCGGCTCCGACAAGCGCGGTGGAGCGAACGGTGCCCGCATTCGACTGGAGCCGCAAAAGAATTGGGAGGTCAACCAGCCCGCTGAGTTGGCAAAGGTGCTGCAGAAGCTCGAGGCGATTCAGAAGGAATTCAACGCTTCGCAATCTGGCGAGAACGGGGCTGGCGGGAAAAGGGTGTCGCTGGCGGACCTGATCGTTCTTGGCGGCGATGCGGCAATCGAGAAAGCGGCGAAGGACGGCGGGCAGGACGTGAAAATCCCATTCAAGCCGGGGCGCATGGACGCGTCGCAAGAACAAACCGACGTCGAATCGTTCGAGCCGCTCGAACCGAGCGCTGATGGGTTCCGCAACTATATTCGCGGCAGGCAACGCCTGTCGGCTGAGGAGTCATTGATAGACCGCGCGCAATTGCTGAAGCTGACGGCACCGGAGATGACGGTGCTCGTCGGTGGCCTGCGCGTGCTTGGCATAAATGCCGGGGGCATAAATGGCGGGAGGTCGAAACACGGCCTGTTCACCAGGCGGCCGGAGACGCTGACGAACGACTTCTTCGTCAACCTGCTCGACATGAACACGCAATGGCAGCCGAATGGCGCGGACGGCGTGTACGAGGGACGCGACCGGAAGACAAGCGCAGTGAAGTGGACTGGCACGCGGGTTGATCTGATCTTCGGCTCGCACTCGCAACTCCGGGCGCTCGCCGAAGTCTATGCGTGCGCGGACTCCAAGGAGAAGTTTGTGAAGGACTTCGCGGCGGCGTGGACCAAGGTGATGAATCTCGATCGCTTCGACGTGGCGCAGTAAGAACAATTCTCATCACTACCGCTAACCGGACGGGCGAACCCATGGTTCGCCCGTTTTGTTTTTGTGAACGGCTAAGGTAAGGTTTTTTGCCGGCTGTGGGGAGGGATGATGGCGAAGCTGACTTTTTTGGGTGCGGCGGGAACGGTCACTGGTTCGAAGTATCTAGTGGAAGCGGCGGGTAAGCGGTTGCTGCTGGATTGCGGAATCTTTCAAGGCTCACCCGAACTGAGCCAGCGCAACTTCAAGCCGTTGCCGATCGCGCCAAACACCATCGACTATTGCGTTTTGACTCACGCGCACCTGGACCACTGCGGCTGGCTGCCGTGCTTAGTGCGCGACGGGTTTCACGGACCCATCTATGCCAACCAGGCGACGATCGATTTGGCCACGATTTCCCTGAGGGACTCGGCGCATATTCAGGAAGAAGATGCGGAGCGCGCGCAACGAGGAGCCAGGCACAGCAATCCGTCCGACCGCGAGCCGCTTTACACCAGTGAAGACATTGATCCGCTGCTGCGGCTTTTCAAGGCCATGCCGCGCACAGGCGCCTTCCCGTTGAGCCCGGAATTCCAGTTCGAGATCTATGATGCCGGCCACATTCTGGGATCGTGCAGTTTTGCGGTCACCATCAGCGAAAACGGCAAGCAGACGTTGCTGGTGTTTAGCGGTGACATCGGCCGCTACGAGCAACCG
>DASSYL010000311.1:0-6275 GCA_035703315.1 Candidatus Acidiferrum sp.
TGGTCTATTTGTGCTCCTCTCTGCTTGTCGTTGGATTTCTATTCGCCCAAGGAGAGGAAAAACTTCGCAAGCTGCGGGAAGAAATGGTCCAGACGCAGATAGCCGCGCCGCGGGGGAGAGGGGCGGACGGGGTGCAAGACTCAAGCGTCCTCGATTCAATGCGCAAGACCCCACGCGATCGCTTTGTGCCCGCTGAACTCGTATCCCATGCCTATGATGACCGGCCGGTCCCCATAGGCTATGGTCAAACCATCTCGCAGCCTTACATCGTGGCCAAGATGACAGAACTCCTTGAGCCAAAAAAGGAACACCAGGTACTCGAAATTGGCAGCGGCTCAGGCTATCAAGCCGCCGTTCTTTCCCCGCTGGTTGCGCAAGTGTATACCATCGAAATCATCGAGCCGCTTGGCATTGCCGCTCGCCAGCGACTAGCCGCTCTAGGCTACAAAAATGTCGAGGTCAGAGTCGGTGACGGCTACTTCGGCTGGCCTGAGAAAGCGCCTTTTGACAGCGTTGTCGTGACCGCCGCGAGTAACCACATTCCGCCCGCTTTGATCGAACAACTGAAGCCCGGCGGAAGGATGGTGATTCCAGTGGGTAATCCCTTCCAAACTCAGATGCTCGTGCTGGTCACCAAGGGCAGCAAAGGACCGCGCGACCTTAAGGTACGGAACTTGATGCCTGTGGCCTTTGTTCCGCTGGTTGGCGGGCCGCGATCGAACTGAAAAGCACGGGGATCTGGTGCTCGTTGCTTTTGGCCGATGGGACGGCGAAGCGACTTACGGCAATAGTTCGTGTCTGTCTATGATCAGACTCGCCGCATCTTGCTCGGCATCCAGTGCCGTGAAGCGGCACTCGTGCTGGTATCAGCGTCGGTGTTGTCCTACCAGGTCATACTGGTGCGCGCCTTTTCCATCGGCCAGTGGCACCACTTTGCCTACATGGTCATTTCCATTGCACTTCTCGGCTTTGGCGCGAGCGGCACTCTGCTCGCGGCATTCGAGCGGCGGCGGACGAACACCACCATGTCGTTGCAAGGCTCCCAAGGGGGTTGGTTCGCAATTTCTGCGACCGCGTTTGCGGTCGCGCTGCCGATTTCTTTCTGGCTTACGCAGCAAATTCCTTTTGACGCGTTCCTGGTTGTCTGGGAAGCGCGGCAAGTCCTGTACCTCGGATGCTACTACCTCTTATTGTCTATTCCATTCTTCGCTGCCGCGACCGCCATCGGTCTAGCGCTCACCGGCGAATCAGAGAAGTGTCCCCGCCTCTACGCTTATAACATGATCGGTTCAGGCGCCGGCGCGCTTCTAGCAGTGGTCGTTTTGTCCGTCGCGCGCGTGGAATGGGCGCTGCTAAGTGTTTTCGGTCTTGCCCAAGGTGCTGCAGTAATTGCCTTGCTCGATAAGAAGCTGTTTGTTGATCGAGGCTTACCCAGGCTCTTTGCCGCCGTTGGCGTTGCGATCATGGCAATCACGACGCTCGTTTACGTCTTTCGTCCACCCGCCATCCGCTTGTCGCAGTATAAGGGACTCAGCTATGCCCTTAACCTTCCTGACGCACAGGTGGTGGCCGAACGATCCAGCCCTCGCGGCCGAGTAGACGTCGTTGTCAGCCCGGCCATCCGCGAAGCCCCGGGTCTTTCGCTAGTCGCGCCGACCGATCGAGTCCCGCCCCGGCAACTCGGGCTCTACGTGGACGCTGAAAGTGCCGGAGCGATCACTGCGTTTAACGGCGACGCTAGCACTCTGAACTATCTCGACTGGATCATCACAGCGGCTCCTTATTTCGCTCTCCAGAATGCGCCTCGGGACTTGCGTGTCTGTGTTCTTGGTGCCGGTGGCGGCGCGGGTGTTTTGCTGGCGCTGCGGCACGCCGCCCGCCAAGTGGATGCAGTCGAGCTCGACCCCAACGTGCCGGCGTTATTGCGCGGAAAATTTCGTGACTTCGCTGGCGGGCTCTACGACCGGCCTGACGTACGCGTTCACCGTGCGGAGGCCCGCGCATTTGTTCAGGCGGCGCACGGGACCTGGGACGTCATCGACCTCTCGCTAGTCGACTCCTTTGCGGCATCGGCGGTTGGTATTGGTGCTGTAAACGAGAACTATCTTTACACTCGCGAGGCATTTGAGGCTTATCTAAGCCACCTCAGTCCCGGCGGCGTGCTGGCGGTGACACGTTGGGCGCGAATGCCGCCGCGTGATGAGCTGAAGCTATTCGCCACCGCAGTCGCGGCGCTAGAGCAGGTGGGTCTGAACCCAGCTGAGCGTTTGGTGCTGATACGAAGTTGGGCGGTGGCGACGCTCCTGGTGAAGAAAGAATCGTTCACCACTCCAGAATTGTCGGCCTTGCGCCGATGGACCGAAGAGCGCTTGTTCGATGCGTCCTATTTTCCCGGCATCGCGGCGGACCAGCATAACCGTTTCAATGTATTGGAGCGCGATTATTACTTCGAAGCAGCAAGCGCCCTCCTTGCCGGAGGCCAGCGTCGTGAACAATTTTTCCGCGACTACGCTTTCAACCTAAGGCCCGCCACCGACGATCGTCCGTACTTCTTCCACTTCTATCGCTGGCGCGCGCTTCCTTTAATGCTCCGCACGTTCCGGCAATCGTGGCTTCCGTTCTCGGAGTGGGGTTACCTCATCCTGGTCGCAACACTTGTGCAGGCGATGCTGTTGGCGATCCTGCTGATTGTTTCTCCTCTGGCCCTGCTGCCCCGGCGCATCCCACTCGCCGACTCGTCCTTCGCAAGGCCGCGATCCCCCCAAACAATACGCTGGCAAGTCTTCCTTTACTTTATGGCGTTGGGTCTCGGTTATCTGTTCGTCGAAATGGCGCTGATTCAGCGATTGGTTTTCCTACTTGCTGATCCCATCTATGCCGTGGTCGTGGTTCTAGCGGGCTTATTGTTTGTCTCCGGATTGGGCAGCGCATGGGCTGCGCGGCAACTACGAAAGGGAATCTCCGCAACGCGGTTAGGGTGTATTGCCGCCATCGTAGTCGCCGTGACAGGCACTGTTTATGCATTCGCATTGCATACGATACTTACTCCGCTGCTCAGTTCACCGCTGTCGGTCCGAATGGCTGTCGCATTTACGGTGATACTGCCGTTCGCCGCCATGGGCATGCCTTTTCCTCTGGTCCTGCACCAGCTTGGCCAAACCCGCAAAGAGATGTTGCCCTGGGCGTGGGCTATCAATGGCTGTGCCTCCGTAGTCGCTGGTCCCCTAGCTACCCTGCTGGCTCTCGGTGCTGGGCTTCCAGCAGTTCTGCTTGTGGCCTCGGCGTGTTATGCGGTGGCGGCCCTGCTGGCCGGCACGTGGCAAAAAGGGTTTATCTCGGACTTTCGTGCCGAAGGAAAGGCAAGCTTTGAAGAGTGCCATTGAAAGTGAGCTTCGGGCTCGGCAGGCTGCGAAGGAGAGGAAATCGCGGAGGTGAAGTTTGGCTTGACGGGTTGGACGGAATCTCTATTCCTCGGCAAGAGCCGCCAGCGGCGATATTTGCGCGGCGCGTTGCGATGGTACGAGGCAGGCGGCGAGACACACTACGATCGTCACGCACGCGGCAGTGGCAAGGACCGCGACGCTAAGCGGCGGTACCTGGAAGAGCAGCGACCGCATCGCGCGGCCCGCCTGCCATGCCCCGATCAAGCCCAACACGGTTCCGGCGATTAGCAGGCGTAGTGAGAGTGCGAGAAACTGGATTCGAATCTGCCCAGGTTGCGCCCCCAGGGCGATCCGCACTCCGATTTCGCGGCGGCGCTGTTCCACGGCGTAACTCAGCACTCCATACGTTCCGATGGAGGTGAGCAACAAAGCTATTCCTGAGAACAGGCCAGCCAGCAGCGCCGGCGAACGACGCGCGACCAGACTGTCGCTAATGCGAGTGTCCATCGACCGGACATCATCGACTGGCACGTTCACGTCGATTTGCCGCACCACCTTTTGTACCGTCAATGCGAACGATTCCGGAGGCAGGCTCGTGCGGACCGCGACGAAGACGCTGTCACCGATGCGGAAGGCGTAGGGATAATAAATCGCGCCCTGGGCTTCGTTTTCCGTGAGCCCCGCTTGTTTCACGCCACCAACAACGCCGACGATCGTGAATGCTTCGGCATGCTTTCCTTCTTCGGAGCCGTCCCACAATCGTTGGCCAATCGCGCTGGCCTGCGGCCAGTAGTATCGCGCGAAGTCTTCATCCACAACGCAGACTCGCTCAGGCCGACGTGAATCGTCAGCGGTTAGGAATCGTCCTGCGCGCAAGGAGAAACCCATCGCACGAAAATAGTCCCCGGCCACTCCGTAAGAATAGTGCCCTCGCGCGGATTCACCAGGGCGCCGAACGTGACCTGCTACCGTGGCTGCGCTTTTGCCGATGTTGCCACTGAAAGGCACATTGTTGACCACGCCGGCGGACAACACTCCCGGTAGGTGGTCGAGTTTGTCCCTCAAGCTTTCCACAAATTTCAAGCGTCCTGCCTCCGGGTAGTCTGCCCACGGAAGCAAAATTTGCCCGGTCAGGACGTGGTCCGACCGGAAGCCCGGAGAGACGGCCATCACGCGCTGCAGACTGAGGCCGAGGAGACCCGCTCCGGCCAGCAGAATAAACGCCAGGGCAATCTGCGAGACGATAAAACTGTGACGCAGGATTTGAGCGCCGCGCCCGCTCGTACCGCTACGGCTCTCCGAATGAAGCGCATTTCCGAGATGCCCCCGAAGATATAACCATGCCACGGGCACCGCGAACACGATGCCGAGGACCATGGCCGCGACCAGGCCGACCAGTGCTAATCGCGCGTCGAAAACAATGCGATTTCCCAAGGGCAGGCGATCAGCCCCCAACCCGCGCAGCAGTTGGATTCCGCCGGCGCCGACCGCGAGTCCGAGTAATCCTCCAACTAAAGTAAGCAGAGTGGTCTCCACGACCACTTCGCTCACCAGGTATCTCCAACCTGCGCCAAGCGCCTGACGAACGGCTAGTTCTTTAACTCGGCCGCTGGCACGGATAAGAAGCAGGTTCACGAGATTGACCGCGCCAATCAAAAGAAGAACAAGTACCCCTGCTTCTAGCAGCAGCAGGGTGGGACGCACGGCTGCGACGTGGTCCGCGCGCAATGGCACCACCAGCGAACGAAAGCCCGCATCGGCAATCATCTTGGCCTGCGGGTCGTCGACTTCCAATGCCGCGTTCTGCGCGTCGATCTCAGCCTGGGCTTGTGCCAGTGAGGCCTCCGGTTGCAGGCGCGCAATCATTTGGATCACATTTCCCCCGGCATGCCGCCGCGATGGCGCGCGATCTTCCGGCCGCGATGCCAGCGGCAAGAACACCCGGGCATCGGACGAGAGAAAGTGGAAGGTGGGAGGCAACACCCCGATCACCGTTCTGGGAACGCTGTTTACGCGAATTTGCTTTCCAATCAAGTCGGGATCGCCATTGTATTGTTGCCGCCAAAAAGCGTCGGAAAGAATCGCGACGTGGTCGGTGTCAGAAGTAGTTTCCTTGTCCGTGAACGTGCGTCCGATCGCCGGGCCGAGCCCAAGAGTAGAGAAAAAATCCGGAGACACGCGCATGGTCTGGAGGCGCTCCGTCGAGCCAGGCTCGCCGACGATCTCCGTTCCGTAGCTGTAGATCGAGAGCGAGGCGAAGGCAGGAATACGACCCCGGCGTTCGTAATAGTTGGTCAGCGAGGACCCGTCGCGAGCGACGCCGGCTTTCGGATAGGTATTGAATATCATCATGAGCCGGGCGGGCTCGGGAAAGGGCAGGGGGCGGAGCAGCACCGAATCGATCACGGCAAAAATCGTCAGATTCGCGCCGAAGCAGATGGCGAGCGTCAGAAGAGCGGTAGCTGTAAATGCCGGGGTCTTGCGCAATAATCGGGCGGCGTAACTTAGCTGCCTGTGAAACTCGTCAAAGAAGTGCACACCAAAGGCTTCCCGGCAATCAGCTTTAATATTGATGGGGCTGCCGAGTTCTATCCGTGCGCGGCGAGCCGCCTCTTCCGGCGAAAGCCCGGAGCGGACCAGTTCATCGGTGTACTGCTCGATATGGAAGCGAAGCTCGTCGGACATTCCCTCTTCGAAATCACGCCGCCGAGTGAGCACACGAAACAGAGAACGGAAGCGCCTGAACGTGTCACACCTCCTCTGACGTCGCGTTCAAGGCCGCGGCAATCGCAGTTGCCAACCGATTCCAGCCGGCAGTTTCCTCACGCAAGCGACGCAGCCCTGCAGCGGTCAAGGTGTAATACTTCGCCCGGCGGTTGTTCTCGCTCTGAC
>DASSYL010000383.1:0-8980 GCA_035703315.1 Candidatus Acidiferrum sp.
ACCCCCGGCATCATCGATTGCCATTCGCATATCGCCATCGACGGCAGCGTGAACGAGGGCAGCATCTCCGTTTCTTCGATTGCCAATGTTGCAGAAGTTCTGGACTCCGACGACATCGACATCTACCGCGACCTGGCCGGCGGCGTTACCACGGCAAACATTCTCCACGGCAGCGCCAACTCCATCGGCGGCCAAACGGTTGTCATCAAGCTTCGCTGGGGCCAGCCGGCATCCAAGCTGCCGTTCGAAGGCGCCCTGCCCGGGATCAAATTCGCTCTTGGCGAAAATCCCAAGCGCTCCAACTTCAGCGTGCCGGGTCAGCCCAAGCGCTATCCCGCTACGCGCATGGGTGTCGAGGAAACCATTCGCGTCGCCTTCACCGAAGCGCGTGACTACAAAAACTCCTGGGACGCCTACAACAAAAAAGTCGCCGCCGGCGATAAATCCGCCGTGCCGCCCCGTCGCGATCTGCGCCTCGATCCGTTGGTCGAAGTGCTCGAAGGAAAGCGTTACGTCCATTCCCACTGCTACCGCGAAGACGAAATTTTGATGCTGCTTCGCGTCGCTAAGGAGTTCGGCTTCAAGGTGCGCACCCTTCAGCACGTTCTGGAAGGCTACAAAGTAGCCGATGAACTGGCCGCCGCCGGCGTCGGCGCCTCCACGTTCTCCGATTGGTGGGCCTACAAAGTCGAAGCCTACGACGCCATTCCCTACAACGCCGCTTTGATGACCAAACGCGGCGTAGTGGTCTCGATCAACTCCGACGATGCGGCGGAAGCCACGCACCTCAATCAGGAAGCCGCCAAGTCCATGAAATTCGGCGGCCTGACGCACGACGAAGCGCTTAAGCTGGTTACCATCAATCCCGCGATTCAACTCGGCATTGACAAACGCGTCGGCTCCATCGAAGTCGGTAAGGACGCTGACCTGGTCATCTACAATCACGATCCTCTCAGCGCCTACGCCGTCGTTCAAAAAACGCTGATCGATGGCCGCGTGCTGTTCGACCGCGACAAAGACATTGCCGGCCGCGCCGCTCTCGAAAAAGAGAAAAAAGATTTGATCGCCAAGGAAAAGGCTGCGGCGAAAAAGCCGGATGAGAAAAAGGAAGAAAAGTCCGCGAAGCCTGAAGAGAAAAAACCGGAAGAAAAACCTAAACCCCCTTCCGGTGATGAAGCCGCTATTTCGTCGAATGGCGGTGCCCAGTGAGGATTCCGGCGATGTGCGGCAAACTTTCTGCTGTTGCAAGCGTCAGTCTGCTTCTGTGCATATCAGTCCACGCGCAAACTCCGCAGGCCGCCACAACGTACGCCATTACCCACGCCAAAATCTTCACGCTGGCGGGCTCCACGATTGACGACGGCACCCTGGTAATCAAGGACGGCAAAATCGCCGCCGTCGGCGCCAGTGTCGAAGTACCGGCCGGCGCGCAAGTCATCGACGGTAAGGGCCTCCAGGTTTATCCCGGCCTTTTCGATTCCGTCACCCAGATCGGCCTCAGCGAAATCGGCGCGGTCAGCTCCACCGTCGATTCTTCGGAAACTGGCAACTTCAATCCAGACGTCGTCGCGGCCACCGCCGTTTCGCCGTCCAGCGAACACATTCCCGTCACTCGCGCTTCCGGCATTACCGAAGTCCTCGCCGTTCCCGCCAGCGGTGGTTTCGATTCGTCGGGCAGTCGTGCCGTTGTCGGCGGCCAGGCCTCGGCGTTCAGCCTCGCCGGCTGGACCATGGACGACATGCAGATCAAGCGCAGCGTCGCCATGGTCATCAACTGGCCCACCATCCAGACGCGCACCTTCGACATCGCCACGTTGTCCCGCAAGGAACGTCCCTACTCCGAAGCGAAACAGGATTACGAAAAGCAGCTCAATGAACTGACCGACTGGATCAGCCGCGCACGGCACTACGCGCAAGCCATAGGCCACGGGGGCCCATCCGATTTTGAGCGCGACGTCAAACTCGAAGCGCTCGCTCCGATCGTACGCGGCCAATTGCCCGTCCTGGTTTTCGCCGATCGCGCGCGCGACATCCGCGGCGCCGTCGAATTCTGCGACAAACAAAAATTGAAAATGATCCTGGCCGGGGGCGGCGAAGCCTACAAAGTGAAGGAGCTGCTTCGCTCGAAAAATATTCCGGTCATCCTCCGGCCGGTGCTCTCTCGCGTTCAGGAAGAGGACGACGCTTACGACAGCCAGCTTTCGCAGCCCGCGGAACTCTCCAAAGCCGGCGTCAAGTTTGCCATCGCCAGCTTCGACAATTCCTTCGCGCGACGTCTCGGCCAGAATGCTGCCAATGCCTCGGCGCACGGCCTTTCCTCCGACGATGCGCTGAAAGCTGTCACGCTCTACCCCGCGCAAATCTTCGGGCTAGCCGATCAGATCGGCACTCTCGAAACCGGCAAGCTCGCGAACGTCATTGTCACCAACGGCGATCCGCTCGAACTCACCACCGACGTGAAGTATCTCTTCATTAAGGGGCGGCTCACTTCCACCGAAAACAAGCACAAGCGCTTGTTTGAAAAATATTCCAGCCGCCCCAAGCCCTGAGGCGCGGAGCTCGATAGAAGAATTCCCCACATGGACCGAAACTTTTCGGCTCCGCGTGCGTTTCTAATCTCGAAGGCACATGCGCGCCAGTATCCTCAAGCGGTTCATCGCCACGATCTTCTGTCTGTGTGGCGCCGCGGCTGGCTGCTATGCGCAAGATCCCGGCAAAATCATCGACCAGTACGTCAAGGCCGTGGGGGGCAGCGGAAAGCTCTCCAAAGTCCGCTCCCTTAGCCTCGAAGGCTCGTTAACACGCGGCTCCGACGGCAAATCCGGCACCTTCACTCTCGATACCAAATCGCCCAACCGCTACTACCTCGAACTGCTCATCGGCGAACATCCCGAAATCCTCGCCTACAACGGCAAGTCCGCCTGGCAATCCTCGGCTGGCGCCGAAGTCGTAACACTTCTCGAACAGGACGCTTTGCAACTGGAAGCTTCCGCTTTCCTCGCCAACAGCCACCTGCTCGATCTAGGCAAGAACAAGATCGGTGTCGCATACGTCGCCGGGGTTAGGCCCGGCCCTGCAGAAACACAACAAGTCGAACTGACCATGCCTACTGGCGTGAAGCGTGAACTGTTTTTCGACCCCGCCACGCATCTTCTGAGAAAAGAATCCGGCACGCTTAACAACGCGCCGTTCGAAATTTCCTATCATGACTACCATCCGGAAGGCGGCATCCAAGTCGCGCACCAGCTGCAGCTTCGCCGCGGCGGCGACACCTACGACATCGTCATCGCTCGCGTCTCCGTCAACGGCGTCATCGGCGAGCGTGTTTTTGATTTCCCTCGCAAATCCCAGATTCAGCTTCCCGACCTCAAGCAGCTTTTTGCCGAAATTGACGCCAACCAAAAAGCCATCGACAAGTTGAAAGAAAATTACACCGGCCGTCGCGCTGTCGAAGAAACTCAATACGACTCCTCCGGCAAAGTCTCCAAACTCGAGCGCCGCGAAGAAACGTTCTTCTACCTGGACGGTGAGGAAATTTCCACGCTCGTCGCGAAAGACGGCAAGCCCCTCAACGACGACGATCAACGCAAGGAAAACGAACGCGTGCAAAAGCGCATCGCCAAACATCAGGAAGAAAAAGCGCATAAGGAGAAGAAGCAAGAAAAGGCTAAAGACGGAGGTAAGGAAGACAAGGATTCTGACGACCCAGGTATCGAGGTTTTCCTGCGCGCCTGCCAGTTCGTCAACCCACGCCGCGAACGCTTCCGCGGTCAGGACGTTCTGGTCTTCGATTTTGAGGGGAATCCCGAGTACAAGCCCAAGAAACTCGCTGAGCGCGTGGTGCAGCAATTAGCGGGAGTAGTTTGGGTGGACGAAAAGGCCCATGACGTCGCGCGCCTGGAAGCCTACTTTGTCAAAGACGTCCGCTTCGGCGGCGGCCTCCTAGCCAATCTGCAAAAGGGCACCAGTTTCGTCTTCGAACAAGCTTTTATCAATAATGAAGTCTGGCTTCCCACTTACGAGGAAGCGCATGTCGGCGCGCGCGTCCTTCTTCTAAAAGGGTTCAAGGTGAACGAAGTGACGCGCTACTCCGACTATCGCCGCTTCAACGTCGAAACTCTGTCCAACATTGGCAAGCCCAAAGCCGCGGAAAATCCGCCTGTCGACAAACCTTAGCTCTTGCGTTCCGTCGCCCGGGAACTTGCACCTGATGTCTCACGGTAGTTGTCGCGCCACCGGAGCCGCGTCCAGCACTTCGCGCACTTTGCTGGCCAGCGAAGCCGGCGTGAATGGCTTCTGCAAAAACGCCAGCCCCGGCTCCAGCACTCCGCCGCTTGTAATCACGTTGTCCGTGTAGCCCGACATGTACAGCACGCGCAGGTGCGGATGCCTGTCCGTCAATCGTTTCACCAATTCTCGTCCGCTCATCGTTGGCATCACCACGTCCGTCAGCACCAGCGCAATGTCCAGTCCCGGAGTATCCGACAATTTCTGCGCGTGCGCGGGTTCTTCTGCTACCAGCACGTTGTAACCGTACGATTTCAATACCATTTCCGTGAGTTCGCGCACCGCTTCGTCGTCTTCCACCAGCAGAATCGTTTCGCTGCCCTTCGGAACCGCCGTTTTTATCTTCGCTGCCGCGCTCGCTTCCACTGCTTCCTCAAATCGCGGCAGGTATACTTTAAAGGTCGTCCCCTGCCCGGGCTCACTGTACACCCAGATATACCCACCGCTCTGCTTCACGATTCCATACGTTGTCGCCAGCCCGAGTCCGGTTCCACGCGCCGCCCCTTTTGTTGTAAAAAAAGGCTCAAAAATATGCGCCACCGTTTCCGCGCTCATTCCCACGCCCGTATCCGAAACCGCCAGCATCACGTACGGCCCAGGCTTCACACTGACATGTTCGCTCGCGTACTTCTGATCCAGCTCCGCGTTGCACGTCTCGATGATCAGCCTGCCGCCATTCGGCATCGCGTCTCGCGCGTTCACCACCAGATTCATCAGCACCTGTTCCACTTGCGAAGGATCGGCCTTGATCGTTCCCAATTCCGCGCCCAGTGTCGCCTGCAACTGAATGTCCTCTCCCAGCAGCCGCCGCAGCAGTTGCTCCAGCCCACGCACCACGCTGTTCAGATCCAGGTTCTTCGGCTGCAGCACTTGCTTGCGGCTGAACGCCAGCAGCTGCCGTACCAGCGCCGCTGCTCGTTCGCTCGCATCCTCGATCCGATCAATGTCGTTTTTCAGCTCCGGCGTTTCCGCTCGCCCTCGCGCCAGGTCCGTGTAGCCTTTGATGATGGTCAGCAGATTATTGAAGTCATGTGCGATTCCGCCCGCCAACCGCCCCACCGCCTCCATCCGCCGCGCTTGCTGCGACTGCATCTCCATCAGCTTGCGTTCGCTGATATCCACCAGAATCCCTTCCATCACCGGGTGCGCATCGCTGCCTTGGATGATCACTGCCGTGTCGCTGATCCACACCATGCGGCCATCCTTCCGCCGCATCCGGTATTCCGCTTGAAACGACTTCTGCCGCACCCCGATCTCTTCCGCTTCCAGCACCGCCGTGTGGTCTTCCGTATGAATAAACTCCAGCCACTTCTCCGAAGTTTCCAGCCACTCCTCCGGCGTATATCCTAAAATCGTTTCGATTTGCGGGCTCACGTAATACCACTTGCCATTCACTCCCGGCTCCGCTATGTAGCTGATCGCCGCCACCCGCTCCACGATCATCCGGTACTTGATTTCCGCTTCCGCCTTTGCCTGCTCCGCTTGCCGCCGTTCGCTCAGATCGCGGCTTACCACCACGACTCCGCCATCCGCCAATAATGTCACGGCAACTTCCACCGGAATGTAGGTCCCCTGCCCACGAGGCACTTCCACGATTCCGTACCACTTGCCCTCTTCTTGCAGCGCCTTGTGTACTTCCTCATAGGAAGTCCTGGCGTCCTTTGCGATCGTGGCCCGCCAGGCTCTGCCGATAATCGCTTCGCGTGAGACGTTTCCCATCAGCCGCGCATAACCCTCGTTCACATACGAATATTTTCCGTCCTTGTCCACGATGGCCATTCCGTCCACCGCGGAATCCAGCGCGCTGGCTTGCTGCCGCACTATGTTTGCCGCGCGCGTTTGCCGGTAATCGGCAATCGCCATGCGCGCCACGTAGCACGCCACCGAAATCCCCAGCATGACGTTGCGCACGCTGTGCCATTCTTCGCCCAATCCCGACGACAACAAAAACACCAGCACCGGCGCCACTCCAAACAGCGTGTTGGTCAGAATGGTCTCGCCCAGAGTCTTGGTCCTTGCTTCTGGAGATTCTTCCGCAACTCCCCGCGGCTGATCCTTCCACTTCATCGCCCACCACGTGCCCCACAGCAGCGGCACCGTCCACGCCAGATCCACGAACGTTCCCGTCTGCGTCTGGTGCCGCATTTGCGCGAAGTTCGCCACCCCCGATCCGATTGCATAAATAAACAAATACACCGCCAGCCCGCTGTACAAGCGTTTCGCATACATCGAGCCGGCAAATATGGCCCGCACCACCGCCAGCAACAGCACTGCCGTTACTTCCGTCGTGGTGATCGCATACCCCCGCAGCAGGGCGCTGTGCGGATCCAAGGTCAGCGAAGGGATGTAATAAAGCCCGGCGTAAATGAAGAGAAAAATCAGCGCGATCTGCACTGCGTCCAGCACGAACCCCGCGTCCACGTGTTTTGCCTGCTCGTCGCGGTCCAGCACGATGGCCATCGCAAAAAATGCTTCCTGCATGTCGAACATGAAACGCACGAATGACAATTCGGGCGGCGCTGTCCTCAGTACGACCTCGTAGTATGTCCACCCGATGTTTGCCAAGCCCCAAACGCTGGTTCCTACTCCCACCAGGATCCAGAAGGCCTGTCCCAGCCGACCCGATCTCCGCGACGCTCCAAAACACGCGTACGTGGCCACAAAACTCGCAATAATTTGCAGTAGGTTTCCGAGCAGAGCCCCGCCCGCCGACTTTCCCAACAAAGTCGCCGCGACGATGTGCAGTCCCACAATCGTCACAGCCAGGATGGTAATTTTTCGCGGCATCCGGCTACCCTTGGTACGTACTACACTTCCGCCGCCTCGAACGGAAACGGTGGTACGTGCGGCCCTCTCCCGGGTTCTGGGTTTAAGGGTTCTCTCATCAACCCTTAGATAAACAGATCTGCAAAGACATGGACGCCAAGTTCCACTGTAGGCTTAGTCTATGCCTGGCGTCCGCCGCCTGCGTGCCTGCCGTCCAGCCGCTGTTCTTATCAGGCAATAAATCCTTTTGCCCCCGTACGCGCCCCACGTTTCCCCGTGGCAGGGATTTTGCTGTGGATGGGAATCCGGCGTTCGATTGGTGAATCAGCTGGTGGTTTGTTTAAAAGTTTCGTTCAGTAAATTTCCACCGGCCGAAGGGACGGTTTCGGAAAGGCGGAAGTTCTCCTGTCCCATTTCCGAATTGCCCAGATTAGTCGCCCACGATCCGCCACGTCGGTCGCGGCGCTCTAGAAGAATTCTTGACTCGTTTCAGGTTTTGACTTTTTTCGGAGTGGCTTATCCTCCGCCCACCCGGGACAGGGTTCGTCTTACAAACCCTCAGAAAATGGGTTAAGGGCTTGTTCTACAAACTTTTAAAAAACTGTTGCACTTCCCTGGTCCAGGTTCGCTTCCTAGCCTGTCTCTGGCTTTTGACTTTGTTTCACGCCGAAGCGTTCTTCGCCGCCTCCGCAGCGATCAACCCTTCCATCCGCACGTAACTAGCTTCCATCCCATGCTCCATGCCCGTTGCCAGCATCGCCGCCCGCGTCTTTTCATCCGGCAGAGTCATCCGCATCGTCATCAGCGTCCCGCTCCCATCGGCCTCAAATCGCGTCTCCACGTGATTGTCGGGAGTCGGATCGGGCAAGTGCATCCGTTCGACGTGCACGATCCTGTTGTAGGGCTCCAGCGTCACGTACTCGCCGGTCAAATGAAATCCGTTTCCTTTCCCGTCCGTCCATTCAAAGCGCATCTTCCCGCCAGGCCTCGGCTCGTTGATGCACACCGGCATCGTCCACCCGTCCGGTCCAAGCATCCACTTCTGCATGAGCTTCGCGTCAATGTGCGCGCGGTACACCGCCTCCGGCGAAGCCGCAAACTTCCTCGTTACCATCACATACCGATCGCCTTCTGTCTTCAGCGTCATCTTGCTCATTTTTTTCTCCGCCCTTTCTTCGTTTCCTTCTCGGCCGGTTTTACGTCAGCCAGGATCTCGTCCAATCGGTCGTAGTTCTTCGCCAGAACTTTCCGCAGCATCGACAGCCAGTGGTCAATCTCAGCAACGCCCTCTTTTGCCAGCCGGCAAGGCCGCTTCGTTCCCTCCACCCGCCGCGTGATCAGCCCGGCATTCTCCAGCACCTTCAAATGCTGCGAAATTGCCGGCTGCGTCAGCTCAAACGGCTTTACCAACTCCATCACCGTAGCTTCCCCCAGCGCCAACCGCGCCAGAATCGCCCGCCGCGTCGGATCCGCCAGCGCCCTAAAAGCCGTGTCCAGGTTCTCCATTCATTTCTCCTTATATAAGGATATACTGATATATTATCTCGCCTGTCAAGCAAAATCTTCGGCCTTCGATTGCCTGCGTTGGGGTGCTCTCGCTTTACGCAACCACGCTCGTCGTGATCAACAAGGAACGCCTCACAAACTTGCTCCTATAGAACACTCGCCCGTACCGGTATAAAGGAACCCTCATGTCCGCCCTCCCTCAACCGTTGGCAGACTCTGCCGCTCAATCACCGGACCGGCGCATGCGTTGGTTCGAGCTCTCATTGGTAATTCTCGTCAGCTGCGGCACATCGTTTCTCAAGAGCTTTTATGTTTACCTTAAAGGGCCCGGTTCCTGTACTCAGTATCCGCACTTCCGCTGGGCCGTAGGGCTGACCCACTAAGTCGCGTCTTTGCTCCTGCTTGTTTATGTCTTGTCTCG
>DASSYL010000099.1:0-16691 GCA_035703315.1 Candidatus Acidiferrum sp.
TTCAACACGCCGCTGGCGGAAGCGTCGATTGTCGGCCGGGCAATCGGAATGGCGACGCGCGGGCTGAAGCCGGTGCCGGAGATTCAATTTTTCGATTACATCTGGCCGGCGATGATGCAAATCCGCGATGAGTTGTGCACGCTGCGCTGGAGATCGAACGGCAGCTTCAAGTGCCCGACCGTGATCCGCGTGGCCATTGGCGGGTATTTGACCGGGGGAGCGATTTATCACAGCCAGAGCGGGGAATCGATTTTTACCCACACGCCGGGATTGCGTGTGGTGATGCCTTCTACGGCACTGGACGTGGCTGGGTTGTTGCGCACGGCGATTCGCTGCGACGACCCGGTTATGTTTTTGGAACACAAGCACTTATACCGGCAGCCGTATAACCGGTCGGAATATCCAGGACCGGACTTCACGATACCGTTTGGCAAGGCGCGCGTGGTGAAGGAGGGAACGGACGTCAGCATCGTGACGTACGGGGCCTTTGTTCATCGTGCGGAAGTTGCTGCGGCGCAATTGCAGCGCGAAGGGATTTCTGCGGAAATTCTGGATTTACGTTCGCTGTCACCGTATGACTGGGACGGGATCTGTGCGACGGTCCGGAAAACGCATCGGGTGATCGTGGCTTATGAAGACATGTTGAGCTGGGGCTACGGTGCGGAATTAGCGGCGCGAATTGCGGACGAGTTGTTCGATGAGCTGGACGGTCCGGTCAAGCGGATTGCCGCCACGGATACGTTCTGCGCGTACCAGCCGAAGCTGGAGGACGCGATTTTGCCGCAGTCGGATGCAGTGGTGGAAACGGTGAAGCGGCTGTTGGAGTACTAAGCGGTTCCGCGATTGAGGTAAGGGGCTTCCCCGACAAGCAGTTTGCCAAGTGCAACTTTTCGGCTTCCTTGGGCGTATATTTTACTAGAGCAGGGGCAAGCCCTGCCTGCGGGAGGCTCTTATGGTTTGCAACAGCTGTCAGCGAAACATCGCGGATGGTTCACGGTTTTGCTACAACTGCGGCGCTAAGCAAGTGGTGACGGACGCGCCGAATGTGGCTGCGGTTACCGGGGGGCCGAAGAAATTGATGCGGTCCAGCACTGACAAGAAATTAGGCGGCGTGTGCGCGGGGCTGGCGGACTATCTGGATATGGACACAACGCTGGTGCGCGTGTTGTGGCTATTAGTAGTGCTGTGCGGCGGAACGGGCATTCTGCTCTATGTCATCCTGTGGCTTGTATTGCCCTTGGCGCCGGCGCCGGTGTATGCCGCTCCCGCACCGCAAGGCCCGATCGTACCGCAGCCCGGGAACTGAAGCTGCCGCGATTCAAAGGCTAGTAGCATTGGCGAATTACTTCTTTGCGGACTTGGTCGTGCGTGGACGCGGAGACGGGCCTTCTCCAAAGAGCAGGTGGTCCCCTGACAATACTCCGGCACCGACGGTTGCCAGTGCCAGGCAGGCTGTTCCCAAAGCCAACGGGAATTCGTATTCATGCAGTGCCATGATGCCGCGGCCGCTGTGCACTTTGACGATGGCTACGCCCATCTCGAGAGCCAAAAGTAACGCCGTCGGGCGAGCGAATAGTCCCGAAATCAGAAGTACTCCACCAAAGGTTTCGAGTACACCGGCAACGTAAACCAACTGCGCCGGCAAGCCATGCTGCACAAACATGCCTTGCATTGCCGCCGCGGAGCGCGTGAGCTTGGGATAGCCGTGCGTAAGAAAAATCAGGCCCACGGCAATGCGAAGAACCAGCAAGCCGAGCGGCTGAAAAGAGCTGAGGAATTTCACGGACACCTCTGCGAGTTCAGCGCAATTTTCCGCATGTGCACTGCATTTTAGCAAAAGCTGCGCGTGGCGGCCGCAGCCGAGTGAGTGATGGGCGAATCAGGTAGAATTTAGGTTCGCTTTGCCCGGGTGGCCGACGGATGAAAAAAAAGCTTTTGATTGCGGTGCCGTTGCTGGCGCTGGTGGCGGTGGCGGCGTGGTTTTTCCGGCCGAAGCACGAATCGTTGGGCGAGGCCTACGTCAGCGAGAAGAGCGTCACGCTGTGGAGCAGCATGGCGCAAGTGCGCGAACCGCTGGGCGTGTTGCGCTTCGGCGATCGCGTGGACACGCTGGCCAAGCGCAACGATTTTGTTAAGGTGAAGACGGGCGCGGGCGCGGTCGGCTGGGTGGACGCGCGGCTGTTGATGGACCCGACGCTGTGGCAACGCTGCGAAGAGTTGCTGAAACGGGCGGAAACCTTGCCGGTGCAGGCGAGCGGGCGAACCAAAGTGGCGACGAATCTGCGCGTGGAGCCGGGACGCACCGCGCCGCGGCTGTATCAGTTTGGGCGTGGCGTGCCGGTGCAGATTGTGGCGCGGGCGACGGCAGATTGGGCGCAAGTTTCTGACGAAAAAGAAAATGGTGAACCGCAGGAGACGAAGAAAGAGGATTGGTTCCTGATTCGTGGGCTGGCGACGCGGCCGCCGGGTGAGGCTTCGGCGAGGGCCGCCGTGCCGTCGAACACCACTGAACCCGGCGACCAGACCGTTCCAATCGCAGGCTGGGTGATCGCGCGATTTCTGGAATTGGATGTGCCGGACCCGGTGCGCGAAGGAGCCAGTGCCGCGAATCTGCGGCCAATTGCGTGGTTCGAACTAAATCGCGTGGAGGATCCCTCCGGCGAAAAGCAGCAATATTTATTGGCAGCAGCGCGTGGAGCGGAAGGGCAGGCGTGTGATTTTTCCGTACTGCGTGTGTATACGTGGAACCGCAAAAAGTCGCGGTACGAGACGGCGTTTATCGAGAATAATTTGTGCGGTAGCCTGCCGATTCAGGTGGGCAAGTCGGCGGCCGGCCAGCCGGAGTTTCGCTTTTTAAATGCAGATGACCGCAAGAATGCGCGTGTATATCGGTTGATGCAGACGGTGGTACGGCGGGTGCGCGAAGGCGATGATTCGGGCAAAGCGCAACCCGCAGCGAAACCACGGGCGAAAGGCCACTGACCGACGTTCGCGGAAAGGAACGGAGCCGTGACGCTGCACATCAATGAAGCAGAAGTAAGAAGCTTGCTGACGATGCCGCTGGCGATGGAGGCGGTGGAGAAGGTTTCGAAGGGGCAGGCCGCCGGGGAGGTGCTGGTACATCCGCGGAGGCGATTCGAATTGCCCGGAGGGGCATTTTTTCATCATATGGCCGCGGCGGACGTGGTCGATAATTTCGTGGCAACCAAGCAGTACACGTACGTCGGCGGGAAGCTGAAATTCGTGGTGTCGTTGTTCTCGACGGCTAGCGGGGATTTGCTCGCGTTGATTGAGGCCGATGTGATGGGGCAGATGCGGACCGGTGCGGCGTCGGGAGTGGCGACGAAATATTTGGCACGGACGGATGCCAAGACGGCGGCAATCATCGGCACGGGCTGGCAGGCGTGGACGCAGTTGGAGGCGATTGCCGCGGTGCGCAAGTTGGAGCGCGTGCGAGTGTACGGGCGCGACGCGGCGCGAAGAGAGAAATTCGCGCGGGAAATGTCGGCGGGCCTGGGAATTGAAGTTGAACCCGTCATCAGTTCCGCTGAAGCAACGGCCGAGGCCTCGATTGTCTGCACAGCGACTACCGCGAGCCAGGCGGTGGTCAGCGCAGGAAGCATTGCTCCCGGGACGCATATCAACGCCATCGGCGCAAATCACATGAAAAAACGCGAACTGGACGCGGAAACGGTGGCCAAGTGCGACCGCATTTTTGTGGATTCGATTGAGCAAGCGCGCCAGGAAGCGGGCGACCTGGTGCTGGGATTCGCGGGACATGAGAAGCGCTGGGACACGGTGCGGGAACTGTCGTCTTTGGTAGCGGGCATTTGCCAAGGGCGGACTGAGCTTGGCCAAATTACACTTTTCAAGTCCAACGGAATCGCCGCTTGGGACCTGGCGGCGGCTGTGACCGTCTACCGGCTGGCCAAAGAGCGGGGGTTGGGACGGACGTTGTCTTTTTGGCAGAACAGCTAGAACAAGCGTTCGGCCAGCGGGGAGGCTCGGGCTATTCTAGTTGTGCTTACGAGAGAAGCTCGAACGATGAAGACGCTGCCCGACCACCTCCGCAAGGGAATGAAGCTGGTCATCGTGGGATGCAATCCGACCGAGTCCTCGGTGCGGACGGGTCATTACTACTCCGGGCGGGGCAATCCGTTTTGGCCTGTGCTGTTTGAAACGGGAGTGATCCCGGAGCCATTGGAATATCGCGACGACAAGCGCATCATCGAGTTTGCGATTGGACTGACGGACCTGGTCAAGCGGCCCACGCGGACGATTGAGGAGCTGACGCGCGAGGATTATGCGGAGGGGCGAATCGTCTTATCGCAGAAGCTGGGTGAATATGTTCCGCACGTGATTGCGTTCAACGGCAAGAACGTGTACGAACAGTTTGCGCAGCGGCGCGTGAAACTGGGACTGCAGAAAGAGACTCTGTACGGCGCGAGTATCTATGTTTTGCCGGCTACCGATGCGCAGCACACTCAAGGGGACAAGGACCGCGAAGCGCACTTCCGCAAGCTGGCTGCGCTGGTGCGAAAAGTCGAAAAATCGCGAGAAGCTAAACCCGCCTGAAGCTTTCCGGAGGAAATATGAATCCTGTACAAGCTGCTCCCGCAGTGGGGCCGGTGTTGCTGGAAACCGTTCAAGGCGGGGTCGCGCTGCTGGTGATGAACCGGCCGGACAAGCTGAACGCGCTGAACAGCGAGCTGGCCACGGCGTTAAATCAAGCATTTGAGCGAATCGGCAAGGACGATTCGGTACGCGTGGTGGTGGTGACCGGGGCGGGCCGCGCGTTTTGTGCGGGCGGCGATCTTGGCATGATCG
This sequence comes from Candidatus Acidiferrum sp., assembly GCA_035703315.1. Taxonomy (GTDB): domain Bacteria; phylum Acidobacteriota; class Terriglobia; order Acidiferrales; family UBA7541; genus Acidiferrum. The sequence continues at coordinate 4,828 of DASSYL010000099.1, forward strand.
GCAAGGGACGAGAAGCGCGCGATTCCAAACAGCTGGAGCCGATTCTGCGCGCGGGAATGGGCGCGGTGTTGCGCATGCGAACGATCCAGCAGCCGGTGATCGCCGCGGTACATGGCGCTGCCGCGGGAGCCGGGATGAACATCGCCCTGGCTGCGGATATTCGAATCGCCTCGGATGACGCGGCGTTTGGTCAAAATTTCGCCAAGGTGGGGTTGTTCCCGGACTACGGCGGTACATATTTTTTGCCGCAGCTTGTGGGGTCGGCGAAAGCTGCGGAACTTTTCTATACGGGCGACATGATTGACGCGAAGACAGCATTGCAGCTCGGATTGGTGAATCGCGTAGTGCCGGGGGCACAACTGGAAGCGGAAGTGAAGGCGTACGCGGCGAAGCTGGCTGCGGGGCCTCCCCTGGCCATGCGCGCGGTGAAGCAGACCCTGTTCGGGGCCGACAAGGAAGCGCTAAAACGCGCGCTGGAAGCGGAAGTCGTGCAGCAGATGCGGTGCTTCGCATCGGAAGATTCGCTCGAGGGTATCCACGCTTTCTTCGAGAAACGGGCGCCAAATTTCAAAGGACGTTGATCACGATACAATTGGGCATGAGCGAATTAGAGATCAGCGTTGTCGAATTGCAGAAAAAGAAGAAAGCGGGCGAACCCTTTCTGCTGATTGATGTGCGAGAGCCGTGGGAATACGAGTCCTGCCGGATTGAGGGCGCGAAGCTGATTCCCATGCGGACGATTCCCGCGAACCTGCAGCAGCTTGATGTGGACCAGGACGTGATCTGCTATTGCCATCACGGGCAGCGCAGCCTGGATGTGGCAGCATGGTTGCGGGCGCAGGGTGTGGAGACGGCGCAATCGCTGGCGGGCGGAATTGATCGGTGGTCGCAGGAGATTGATCCGAGCGTCCCGCGCTACTGACGGTCGCCAGAGTTCCTCAATTTTTACTGTTGCTGCAACAAGCGCCTTCCGGAGAGGCTATGCCCAAAATCAGAGTGAAGTTCTATCAGAAGCCGACTTGAACGACCTGCCGCAAAGCAAGAGGTCTCTTGCTGGAACTGGGAGTGGAACTGGAGTCGCGCGATCTGGATAAGCTGCCGTTGTCGGAAAAAGAGCTGGACGAACTAATTGGCGGCCGGGATTACAAGTTGTTTCTGAACCCGCGCAACGGACTGTATCGCGAACGGAACATGGCGGAGAAAACGCCTTCGAAGGCGGAAGCGATTCGGCTGATGTCCAAGAATCCGAATCTCATCAAGCGGCCGGTCGTCGTGCGCGGCGATCAAATCGTTCTTGGTTTGGATGAAGCTGCGTATCGCAAACTGCTGAAATAAGCGTCGATGGCAAGCGGCGTCACTCACCAGAGAGGGCTTACTGATGGATGTGAAAACAATCGGCGTGATTGGCGCCGGGACCATGGGGCGGGGAATCGCCTACGCTGCTGCGCTCGGCGGATACCGCACGATCCTCGAAGACGTGATGCCGGAAAATTTGGCAAACGGCACGGCGTGGATCCAAAAGGCGCTGGAAGAGGGCGTAACCCGCGGCAAAGTGAATGCGGAAGACAGCACCGCGGCGCTTGCGCGCATTGAGACCGTCTCTACGGTGGAAGCCGCGTGCCGCGAATCCGACTTCCTCATTGAGGCGGTTCCGGAGGAAATGGAGTTGAAGCTCGAGCTGTACACGCTGTTCGATAAGTTCGCGCGGCCCAACGCCGTGATGGCCAGTAATACTTCCTCACTATCGATCGCGGAAATGGCGGAGATGACCTATCGTCCAGATCTGTGCGTGGGTATGCACTTTTTCAATCCAGTACCCAAAATGCGCTTGATTGAGATCGTGCGAGCGCCCAAAACTTCCGACGAAACCATCGCTGCCTGCCGTGACGTCGGCGCGCGGATGGGCAAAGAAGTCGTAGTGGTGAAGGAATCGCCGGGATTTATCACCAGCCGCGTTAACGCGCTTATCGGCAATGAAGCGTTCGCCATTCTGGAGGCGGGGCTGGCTTCTGCAGAGGACATTGATAAGGCGGTGAAACTCGGTCTGAACCATCCGATGGGTCCGTTTGAAATGGTGGACCTGGTCGGGCTGGATGTGCGGCTGAGGATCCTCGGGTATCTCCATTCCACGCTGGGCGAAAAATACCGCCCTAACGAACTGCTGAAGAAGCTGGTGGCTGAGGGACGTTTGGGGCGCAAGACCGGACGCGGCGTTTACGACTACACACAGACTAAACCAGCAAAATAGGCATTAGTGGGTCGTGCTCGCACGGCCCTCTGAAAAATAAAAAATTTGTGATATAACGAGGCAGTTATCCGCTGCCGGCACGTGTTGGGCCGCAGCGGATGGACTCCGGGCCCACCTCAGGTATCGGAGGTCCTTAGTGTCTACACCAGGTCAGCATGGAAGCCTGAGCGGTACCGGCGGCAGGTCTTCCGTGAGCAAAAGCGCGAAAAGAGGCCGCAAGTCTCTGCTTCGTTGCGAGTGTCATCATCCCAAGAGCATTCACGCGCGAATGTACGCCAACCAGAAGCTGGGAACGCAGTGCAACTTTCCGGGTTGCCGCTGCAAGGCGTATCGTCCGACATAAGGCACGGGCGAAGTAAGAACAGGCGGCGTGAGAACAGGCTCAGTGCGGGCTACCAGGGGCCCCATGTTCGAGTAAGTTGCGGGCCTGCAGGTTGTTGGGATCGAGGCGCAAAGCCCTTCGTGCGTCTTCGCGGGCTTCGGCGGCCTCGCCCAGCTTAAGGCGCAGCGCGGCTCGATTCGACCACAAGCGCGAGTAGTCCGGCGATTCCGCGATGCGGCGGTTGAGCAGTTTCATGGCGTCGTCGAGCTTACCCATTTGAATTTGCAAGGCCGTCAGATTTGCCGCGCGATAGTCGTAATCGAAATCGGCGGGTGCGCTGACTTGCAGGGCTCGCTGCAGATAGTCGAGAGCAGCTTGCTGATTGTTACCGCGTAACTCGAGAAGTCCCATGGCTTCGATCGCGTCGGGGTATTCGGGATTAATGCGAAGCGCGGCATTGAGATCGGCCCGGGACCGTTCCAGTTGGCCGCGGCCCATGTACACAATTCCACGGAAAGTGCGCATTTTCGCGCTGTTGGGCACGGCATCGGCGGCCACCATATAAAGCGATCCGTTGTCTTTCCAGTCGCGATTTCGTGCTACGGTACGGACGCTGAAAGCGCCGATGACTAGTGCAAGAACGGCAAGACCAGCGATGCGTTGACGGAATACGAGCCACGCAAAAAGCATCGCAGCCAGCAAGCAGAAGCCAGCGGAAGGCAGATATGCCAGCCGCTCTCCGAAGATGGTGCCGGTGCGGGTGAGAATGTTGGAGGTTGCCGCAAAACCGGTGAAGTAGATCGCCCCGGCCAAAAGCAGGCCCGCGCTACGCTTGCAGACCGTCCAGATCCACAGCGCAGCCACCGTCAACGCTCCAAGTATTGGCAAAAGCAGATGCTGCCAGTTAGCGAAGAGCGTGATTTGGTTGTAGGAGTAGTCGCAGGAGAGCGTTGCCGGGAAAATCAGCAAGCCGATGTATTTCCAGGCGATGCGAACCGCATTCAGTATGCGTAGCCCCGCGGGCAAGAGTGTGAGCGGATTGTCCAGCACGGAAACACTGGGGGCGCCGAAATGCCCGCCTTGAACTTTCCAGAGCGCGCCGATATAGACCAGCGTGAGGGTGGCAATGCCGGCGTAGCGCGTCCAGGGTTTCAGTTGGCCCTTCGCGTAGTCGCCGGCCAGCGCCAACGGAAGCAAGCCGATGGCGGACTCTTTGGAAAGCAGGGCAAGGGCGAAACCTAGCAAAGCCAGAATGTAGCGGTCCTGCAGGTGGAAAAGCCAAGCCGCCAGCAGGAACCCCGCTGCCAACAGCTCCGAACGGCCCACGACGGAACTCACTGCCTCGGTGTGGATCGGATGCACCGCAAACAGCATGGCTGCTGCAAAGCAAATAAATTCATAATTTGTGGCGCCTTCCAGCAACTTGCGAAGCACCGCGAGCAGCAGCACGGCAACAGCAGCTTGCAGCAGCAGGTTAACCAGGTGATAGCCGAACGGCTTGTATCCGGCAACGATCCAGTTCAGTGCCAATGTGGCGAAGGTGACCGGCCGGAAGACGTTGCTTGCTGCGTTGGGCTGAAAGAGCAGGCGGAAAGAATGCTGCGTGACCTGCGCGTTTTTCTGGATGTATAGCTCATCATCCATGGTGAAGTCGTTGAGGAGCGAGTTTGCATAGATCAGGAGCGTGACGCCCAACAACAAGGCAATTTGCAGGGACAGCTTAGGGGCAAGAGTGGCTTGGTGCGAAGTGCTGGCAATCGCTGAGCTGGTGGCGGCAGGCGCGGGAGATGGGAGACGCGAATCGAGAGGGTCGAGGCTCACCCTACGAGGATAAGGTCTACGCACCAAATGCGGCCGGCGATCGCGAACGAGTTGCCGTGAAGAAAAACGTGGGGTCCCGCGCCCCGCCTATGAGTAGTGACTACGGATTCGGTTTCTTCAGATGCGGGCGCCCATCGTCTGCTGCTGGTGCGGCTTCGCCAGATGGTTTTCCAGCCGAAGCTTGCGTAGGACCCGGCGTGCGCAAGCTATTGTCGTTGTAAGGTTTCTTCAAGTATCGATCAATCGCTTCCTGCGCGCCGCCGGTGTTGTCGTTGGTCTGTTTCGCTTTGCTGTACTCGTTGACGGCGCGTTCGCGCTGGCCGAGTAAATCGAAAATCATCCCAAGATAAAGGTGTCCCCAAACTTCGGTCCATTTTTCGGAGGGTTCGGGCACGCCCTGCAGGGATTCGCGGAACGCATTCGCGGCGGCCTGATAGTTTTTTTGGTAGAAAAACGCTTCGCCCATGCGGAAATTCGCCAGCGGGCGTCCCGGCTGAACATTCAGAGCCCTTTGATACTGTTGAATAGCGTCGTAATAGCGGCCAGTTTCAGCTAGCTCTTCGCCGCGGGCAATCGCCGCGCGAGCGCGCAGACCAGTATTGCCTTTAAGAACCACGTTGTTGGGATCAATCTTGATTCCCCCCGGCTTGGGCCTGCCAAATGTTTCGACCGTGAACGTAGATTCGGTGCCGGTCACGTCCACGGTTTTCATTTCTGGATTGCCTTCGGTCTCGATGCGCAGTTGGATCGGCATGGAGAACGTGTCCAGCGGCTGCGAAATCTTGCCTACGACGCGGAAGCCTTTTGGCGTGCGGTACACAACGTATTCGATCTTGAAGTCCGGAACACCGGTGGAATTAAGCCACTGCGCGAAGAAGCCATTGAGGTTGGGCGGCTCCTGGCCGGGCTTCACGGCGGCTTGCATTTGCTGAACAGCAAGTTGTTCAAATTCAGCATTGGTCGCCTGCTTGCCCGCATATGTAGCGTAAAACTTGTGCAGCAGGGATCTGAATGCTACATCGCCAATTTGCGCTCGCAGCATGTGGAACTGCATCGCGCCCTTGTTCACCACCACTGAGCGGTAGTCGCTGGTGAAGGGCGTCAAGCGCGCCGCCTGCGAAATTGGAGCCGCTTCTTCGTTCATGAGCGCGCCCACCGCGAAGTCATCCACCGCGCGCAGACCGGCTTCTTTGCCGGCGTTCTGTTCCGCGTACAGCGCTTCCGAATAGCGAGCCAAACCGTCACTGATCCACACATCACCGCGCGTCGCCGGCAACACCTGGTTGCCCCACCATTGCGATGCGACCAGCCGCGCAATCACGCGATCGTTAATTTTCGGATCCCACGCGCGCTTTGACAGCACCAGCAGCCCGGGCCCGGAGAATTCGCGGAGTCCGCCGTCTGGCATCTGGACGACCGTGAAGGCGGGATCGGGCAGTTGCCCAAACAGATCGGAAAAGGCAGTGACGGAGCGTGCCACGGCATTGGCGAAGTCCCCGGCGTTTTTCGAAGCGTCCTGAGGGGCATAAACGTTTACGTCCAAACCTTCGGCTTGCTTTACGTTGAGCTGGAGCGGCCCCGCCACGAATGTACCGTTTGGCTGAGCGTCCTTGCACTCAAAGACGTAAAGCAGCCGTCCGCCTTCCGCGGCTGACTTGGCTGCGACGGGGGTCGGCGATTGCGACTTGCCGGTTCCCGCAACGGCGAAGGTGTCTGGTACGGTCAAGCGGAACGTTCCGGTATAGCGATTGGTGGGGTAGCCGGTAAGCGGAAACCACCGCGCCGGCAGCAGCAGATACGCGCCATCTTTGTAGATCGAAGCGAGACGCACGCCCGGTACAGGACTGTTTTCTTCGTTGGCCAGCAAGCCGGAGTACGTGAACGTGAGCGAAACCGTAGAACCGGCTGCGACTGGCGTCGGCAGGTTGACCGTCAAGAGCAGCGGGTTCAATTGGTCGCGGTCAAAGTTGACGGTTTTACCTGCGTTCTCGATTTTGCTGACGTTTAGGTTGGGGTGCAGCTCAACGCGTACGATGCTGGAAGCTTCGCGGGCGCGAAAATCAACTTTGGCTACTGCCGACAAGGACTGGCTGGCTGGTTCAACACTGGCGGCGACATCGTAATGTACGGCCAGGAAGTTCTCTTTGCTGACGTCCTGGCCCGATCCGGCGGCCGGCAGAAGCAGGGCCAAAATTAGCAGAGGCAGCAGTCTCAACCGGGGCAGGCGAGAGGCTTGGCAGAGAAGGAGCATCAGGTCTAATTCCTTGGGAGCGGCAGTTGGGCTCCTTCTATAGGATAGCAGCGGGTCACGAAGCGTTGCCAGAAAGCTTGACCCCTTGGTCGACGGGGCTCAACGAGCCCTGGCGCTGGGTTTCGGGTTTGGACAGCAGGGCGGCGATAGCGTTGGCGGCGCGTTCGACCGCGCCCGGTGGGCCGAGCTTGCGGCGAACTTCGGCCAGGTCGGCGCGCATTACCGATGCCGCGGCCGGATCGCGCAGCAGCCGCAGCGTCTGCTCCGCGACCTTGTGCGGCGTGAAATCCTTCTGGATCAGCTCCGGAACGACCTCGCGGCCAGCGATCAAATTGACCATGCTGAAGTGCTTTGTACGTACCAGGGGCTTCGCCAGTAGTGCGGTGAGCGGCGTTACGCGATACACCACAACCATGGGAGCGTCCAGCAGCGCGGCTTCGACAGTGGCTGTGCCACTGGAGACGATGCTGGCATTTGCGTGCGCGAGTGCGTCATAGGTCCGGCCTTCGGCGACCGCGACCTTTAGATCGCTCGGCCAGCCCTGTCTGAGGCTTTCCGCGCGTCCCGGAGCCGCCGCAACGACAAACTGTACCGGCATTGCGTTGTGAATTTTGACGCAGGCTTCACGTAAAAGTGACAAGTGGCGGGCCAGCTCGGAGCTGCGGCTGCCAGGCAGGATCGTCACCAGCGGCATCGCGGGATGCAAACCGTACTCTGCAAAAAATTGCTCGCGGCCCTGCGATGGCGCGACATTGCCGACCAACGGATGTCCGATGAACTTCACCGGCACTCCGGCATCGCCAAAAAACTTTTCCTCGAACGGAAAAATGCACAGCGCCAGCACGAATCGCCGCCGCACGATGCGCACGCGCCACGGCCGCCAGGCCCAGAACTGCGGACAGATGTAATACACGTTGCGCACGCCGAGCGGCTTCAGCTTGCGCGCCAGCCGCAAATGGAAGCCGGGGAAGTCGGTGAGAATTGCAAGCTGGGGCCGCCGTTCGCGCGTGGTATCCACCAGTTTGCGCATGGCGCGAACCAGTTGCGGCAAGTGGCTGAGGATTTCCGTAATGCCGAGAACGGAGACTTCGGAGTAGTCCGTAATGACTTCGACTCCGGCGGAGCGCATCTGGTCGCCGCCCATGCCGAAGATTGTTGTGTTGGTTCGAGCTTTCAGGGCCGCGGCGAGACGAGCGGCGTACATGTCGCCGCTCGCTTCGCCGGCTGATAAGAGAATTTGCGGGGCGGGCATCGGTTGGCGCGGCGTTCAGTCGTTCGCAGGCAGTGGAGCAGGGAAGGACGGGACCGGCGCGGAGCCGTTTGTCTGCGGCAAGTGCAGCTCCTGCTCCTTGTATTGCAATTGGTAGAGCCGGTAGTAAATCCCGCGCTGCGCCAGCAGTTCCTGATGAGCGCCTTGCTCGCGTAGCCGGCCCTTGTGAAACACCAGGATGCGGTCAGCGTATTGAATGGTGCTAAGGCGATGCGCGATGACCAGCGCGGTGCGCCCTGTCAGTAACTTGTCGAGCGCTTCGCGAATGAGCAGCTCAGTCTTCGTGTCCACGCTGGACGTGGCTTCGTCGAGAATCAGAAAGCGAGGATTGTGCGCCAGCGCTCGCGCAAAGTTGATCAGCTGACGCTGCCCGACGGACAGCGTCGAACCGCGTTCGTTCACTGGTGTTGCAGTGCCTTCATTCAGGCTCTGCACAAAATCCGCCAGACCGATTTTCTCGATGGCCCGCTCGACATTTTCATGCGAAATGTCCGGTGTGCCAAGGCGAATGTTCGATGCAATGGTGCCGGTAAAGAGAAACGGATCCTGCAGAACGATGCCAAAATGGCGGCGCAAATCCTGCAAATCGAGCAAGCGAATGTCCACGCCGTCCAGCAAAATCTGGCCGCGCTGAATGTCGTAGAAACGCAACAACAGGGAAATGAGCGTCGTCTTGCCGGCGCCAGTGTGGCCGACAATCGCGAATGTTTGACCTGGTGCGATGCGGAATGACACGTCGCGCAGCACCCAATCCTCGTCGGCGGGCTCGGCGACGTTCTTGTAGCTGAACCACACGCCGCGAAATTCGATTTCGCCGCGCGCCGCCGCCAGGCGTTGGCAATTCTGCGCCGATTCGATCGTGATCGGTTCGTCCAGCAACTTGAAAATGCGTTCGCTGGCCGCCATAGCCGACTGCAGGATGTTGAATTTTTCGCTCAAGTCCTGAATCGGCCGGAAGAAGCGCTGCGCGTACATGGTAAATGCCGTCAGGACGCCCAGCGTCAGTCCGTCATGCAAAATCCGCGTGCCGCCGGCCCAGAAAATCAGCGCGATCGTTGCGAAGCTCAAAAACTCCACCGCGGGATAGAACAGCGCGTACGCCAGAATCGCATCGCGCCACGCCAGCATATTGTCTTTGTTGCGCCGCTCGAACTCCTGCATCGCTTTGTGTTCGCGATTGAAAAGCTGCACCACGCTCATGCCGGAAATGTATTCCTGCAGGAAAGCGTTGATGCGGGCGATGGCCGTGCGGATCTTGCGGTTCGCATCGCGCACGTAATGGCGAAACACAAAGGTCACGATCAAAATCGCCGGCAGGACGCCGAGCGTGTCGAGCGCCAGCCGCCAGTCAATCTTGAAGAGCAATCCGGCCATGACCACCAGCAGGAACAAATCGTTGATCATGGTGACGACGCCCGCCGCGAACAGATCGTTCAGCGCGTCCACGTCCGTCGTGACGCGCGTCACCAGCCGGCCCACCGGGTTGCGGTCGAAGTAGCTCATCGGCAACCGCTGCAGGTGCGCGAAAATTCCGCGGCGCATGTCGTACATCGTCTGCTGGCCGACTCGCTGCATGATGCGAATCTGTGCATATTGCGCCAGAAAATCGAACACCAGCACCAGCAAGTAGATTCCCGAGATGACGAGGATGCCGTTCCACGCGACATTCTCGACGATGGTGCGGTTCATCACCGGCAAAAAATAGTGGTCAATGGCATTGCGGAAAAGAATCGGCGGCGCCAGTTCCAGCGGCGTCACCACCGCGACCAGTCCCAGCGCGAGCACCACCCACCACTTATACGGCGTCATATACTGCAACAGCCGCCGCATCAGCCGCGAGTCGTACGCTTTTCCGAGTGCTTCTTCTTCGTGCAGGTTGCTCATGCGATCTTTTTTGTTGTGTCGGTCAAGTCAATCGGCCGTTCAGGCGCGTTCCAACTCTTCCTCCAGCAATTGCTTGTGATACAAGTCCGCGTAATATCCGCCTGCCGCCAGCAATTCGTCATGTGTGCCGCGTTCCGCGATTTTTCCGTCCAGCAACACCACAATCTGATCGGCGTCGCGCACCGTTGACGTGCGATGCGAAATCAGAATCGTCGTCCGCCCCTCCATGATTTCTTTTAGCCGGCTCAGGATGCGTTCTTCCGTCTGCGTGTCCACGCTAGACAACGCGTCGTCCAAAATCAGAATGCGCGGATCGCGGACTACGGCTCGGGCAATCGCCGTGCGCTGCTTCTGTCCGCCGGAAAGCGTGATGCCGCGCTCGCCGACCATCGTTTCGTAGTGCTTCGGAAATTCGCTGACGTCGCCATCCAGGTTCGCGATCGCGGCCGCTTCGTTCACCATCTCTTCTTTCAGCTCCGGTAAGCCGAACGCGATGTTGCCGCCGATCGTTTCGCCAAAAAGATAGGTATCCTGCGGCACGAAGCCGATCGACTTGCGCAGGGAAGCCAACGGCCACTCGCGCAACGGTTTTCCATCCAGATATAGTTGCCGGTCCGGGGCTTCCCACAAGCGCGCAATCAGCGCCGCCAGCGTCGTTTTGCCGCTCCCCGTCGGGCCCACAATCGCCAGCGTCGAGCCTGCCGGAATCTTCAGATCAATATCGCGCAACACCGGAGGCGAGCCGTTTTTGCTGGCTCCGCTTCCGTTGGTCTTTGCTTTTGCGGAGTCGCCACCCGCCAAACTCGTCGGATAAGTGAACGTCAGCCCGCGAAACTCGATTTCCCCGTCGGGCTTGCGATCCGCGGCAATCGTCGCGTGCGAATCATCGATCGACGGCTTCGCAGTCAAAATGTAGTTCAAGCGGCCCATGGAGGCCGCGCCGCGCTGAAAAATATTGGTCACCCAACCGAGCGCAATCATGGGCCACACCAACAAAGTCAGATATGCATTGAATGAAATCAGCGCTCCCAGCGAAATTTGCCCGCGCAGCAATTGATGCCCGCCTTGCCACAGCACGATCAGGAACGTGGTTCCGATCAGTGCCTGCAACGACGGCATGAACATGCTCCAGGTGCGGATCAGCTTAATGTTGCGCGAAACGTATTCCAGGTTCGGCTCGTCAAACGCCTTTTTCTCGGCTTCTTCCTGCGCGTAGGCGCGAATAATCCGCACGCCGGACAAATTCTCTTGTACGCGCGCGGTTAGCGTCGCCAGAGCGGCCTGAATCTTTTCGTACAAATCATGGATCGTTCGCCCGAAGAACCACACCGCCACGGCTACGATCGGTGCAGGCAGCAACACCCATAGGGTAAGCGACGGCGATAGCGCCAGCATAACCGCGATCGCGAAAATCATGGTCACGATTGTGGTCGCGCTGTACATGATGCCCGGGCCAAGCACCATGCGCACCGCATTCAAGTCGTTGGTGGCGCGCGACATCAACTCACCGGTACGATTGCGCACATAAAATTCCGGTTCGAGCAGCAGCAGACGTTTCAGCAAATCATTACGAATGTCGAATTCGATATCGCGCGAAACCCCAATCAATTTCCAGCGCGCAGTGAACGACAGCAACCCCTTGATCACCACGCACACGACCACGATCAAGCAATAGATTCCCAGTGTCCGCCGGCTGTCCGGTGCGTAGTAAGGAATCGCCCGGCTCAGCGCCGACCCGCTCAGCCCTGGCACCATCACACGGTCGTGCGTTGCGGCTGAGTGTTCAAACGGAACTGGATTCCCGGCCAATGTATCGGTCATGACACCCGTCGCCAGCGGAATGAAGTTCCCGATGATGCCCATCAGCAGCACCGTCAGGAGCCCAACTACGATTCCGCCGGTGTAGCGCCGCAAATACGGCATCAGGCCGCTTAAATCCTTTTTGGGCGGGACAGTTTTGGGCGGCGAAGGTCGCGCACCGATTTGAGTTGGAGCCCCTGCGCTCACTGCAATCGTGTCCTCACATTGGATAGCGCCGGCGATTCAAGTAGGAACTGCTGATACGAAC
>DASSYL010000452.1:0-5720 GCA_035703315.1 Candidatus Acidiferrum sp.
ATTTCGCCGGACAGAAGCCTGCCAAACTTTCGGCTCCCTCACTCTGCACAAGAAAATGCTACATCAGCAATGTGATGACGCCACTGGCCACCAGCACCATGGCCCAAAGCAGATCCACGTTGAACCACGCTTTACGAAGAATGCCCAGCCCCACTTTGTGATAGACGATTCCCGCAACCAGCGCCGTAACAGCCAGACATCCCACCGTGTGCACCGCCGTAGCAAAAAATCCCGCGAGCGGACTGGCCGCAGCGGCTTGATGGGCGTAATCATGGCCAGCAGTTCCGCTGTATGCCTGCGCGCCACCTCCGCGCAGCAGCACCGGAACCACCATCAACCCCGCCCCGTGCGCCGTCGCCATCAAAAACGACCACAGCGTCAAATCGCCGAAGCCCACTTGCATCCGCACCCACCGCGGGTGCCAGTGCTTTACCAGGAACAAGACACCGAGCCCGATCAAAAGTGCCGATACAATACCGCGCAACACCACCATCGGCAGTGAAACACCGAGCAGGACCGCGATCGCAACCGCCGCGCCCACCGACAAGGCGTGGCCCAGCGCAATCGGAACCAGCGATCGAGCGACCGTCGTTCCCTTCTGCTCCTGCATCCCCAGCGCCACCGCGAACAGCCATCCCATCGCGGGATTCAGCCCGTGGTACGCGCCGAGCAGCAGCATCAGCCACATCGCCGCCGTACTCAAATCCACATGCGTCATTACTTATCCGAGTAGCAGTAGGAATCCGACGAAGCGTCCCCGCCCTCCAGCCTCAACTGATGGGCACGCAGTCCGTCGAACTCCAGAAAAAACCTTTCGTCCAGCTTCATCCCGCCCGCCGGATTCGCATCAATCTTCACCATCCAGCTTTTCACGCCGTCGGGATAAAACTGTTCGTCCCACGGCGAATACAGTGAATTGGTGTAGTACACGCGCTTTCCGTCGCGGCTGATCTCCACCATCTGCGGTCCGCCGTTCAACGCCTGCTTCGGGTTTTGCGGATGAGCCGCACGTCGAACAATGCCGCCGGTACGAATCGAACCGGTCTTCTTCGGATTCGCCGGATCGCTCACGTCGTACTGCAAAAACTCTCCCGTCCCAAAACACGACACATACAAGAATTTGTCATCCAGCGACAAATTAATATCCGTAACCAGTGGCGGCACTGCCTTGAAACCTTTTAGCAGCGGCGGCAGCTCATCCGCTTCTGCCGGTTCGGCCGGAATTTCAATCACCTTCTTTGCCGCCCACTTCCCATTCTTTCCGTTTCCTTCGCGATACCACATCCAGATCGCAGACGACAAATCCTTTAGCGACAACACCACTCCCACAAATCCGTACGCCTTGTTCGGATCGTGTGAGGGCCGCAGCTCCAACACCATCTGCTGCTCCGCTCCCAATTCAATTTCCTGCAGGTGCGTACGCTGGTCCAAGTTCCACACGTGTAGCTTGTGTCCGTATTTTCCTCCCAGCAACAGCTCCGGATTCACGCCGCCTTTCACCATATTCGGTGTGCCCCATTCCGAGGTCACCATGGTGTCGTGCCCGAGGTGCCACCAAAAGTCATACGCCAAATGCTGCGGTCCGCGCTCCTGCTCCCATTTCCCTTTCAATTCAAATGTCTCCGCATCCATCAGAAATATCCCACCCGGACCGTCACCGTTTGCCGCTCCGAGAGCGCTTCCATAGATTCCATCCGGGCCGCAATGAATCGTGTGCGGTGAAGTGTAGCCCGTCTTCTTGATGAACTCTTCCGGCTCGATCACTTTCACGATCTTCGGCTGCCGCGGATTCTCCTTCGTGTCCAGGATGTGCATCCGCGAAGAGCCGATTCCAGGCACGATCAAATATCTCCGCTCCATGTGCGGGTGCGGATTCTGCGGACAGAGGCACGCGCTGCAGGCATTCCAGCCGAAGTGGTGCAGTTCATTATCGCTGTGCGGAAAATCCGTTTGCCCCACCAGCTGGCCGTAGCTTTTCGAGCCGGCATCGAGATCCACCACACCCATCGCATCGCGTTTCCCGTTTTTCGTTACGTTCAGCAACGCCACATACGCCAGCCGCTCCGGCTGCGCTTGCATGGCCATTCGCGGAGAGGGATAGAAAGTAGGGTCCGGCCTGAGTGCCATAAATAGTTCTCCTTTTGAAAAATCAGGCGAAGGATTTGCACCAGAGGTCGCTGTCCAGGCCGCGGTTGCGAGGGTGGCGGGAGCCTCGAAATACGCCGCAGGCCGTGACGACGCAGGAAACCAACGTCTGCCGGCAGCGCACCTACCTCGTTCAGGACTCGAACACGCTGCTCTTGGTTCCCGTCAGCATAGCGCGTCTGCCTTTCGCGAACCACCGCAATCATGGCCGAGGCCGGGCACGGAATCGCGTGGCTGCCAGCCGGTGGTTTTCACTTGGCGAATCTCAAAATTGCCGTACTCACCACCATGCACACACTGGCATGCACGCACTGACGCTTTTTCGCTTGGCCCCAAATCCTAACCGTGGACGGAGCAGAGTGGATCGCGCCTCTCTTGCGCACTGGCAAAATCAGTCACACGTACATACGCCGCAGCATCGCCGCCGCGCTCTCGTCCAGCAGTTCCGCCCGCCGCACTTCTTCAAAGCGCGCCATTAGGTCGTCTGGCCGCAATCGCTTCTTTTCGGCGCCCTGAAAATCCTGAACCAGTTGCCCGCGATGCATCATGATGAGACGGTCGCCCAAACTGGCCGCTTGCTGCATCGAATGCGTCACCATCAGCGTCGTCAGCTTGTCCCTCTTCACAATCCTCTCTGTAAGCGCGATGACTTGGTCGGCGCTCTTCGGATCCAGTGCGGCAGTGTGCTCGTCGAGCAGCAGAACTTGCGGGCGCAGCCAGGTTGCCATCAGCAGCGTCAGCGCCTGCCGCTGTCCGCCGGACAATGAACCAATCGGATTTTTCAGCCGGTCCTCCAGCCCCATGTTCAGTTCGCTCACTTGCTCGCGCATCCTGCCCAGCAGGTTTCGCTGCAACAGCCAGCCGAGTCTGCGGGGTCTCCCGCGATGCGCCGCCAGCGCAAGATTTTCCGCGATGGACATGCTCGCGGCCGTGCCGCTGAATGGATTTTGAAACACTCTCCCGATGAACCTCGCACGGCGCGACTCCGCCCACTTGGTAATGTCTGTGCCGCCGACCGTGATGATTCCTGAGTCCACGCAAAACGAACCGGCCACGGCGTTCAGCAGCGTGGACTTTCCCGATCCATTGGTCCCGATGACGACCACAAACGAGCCGTCCTCGACCGTCAACTGGATTCCCCGCAAGGCTCGCAGCTCGTTGGGCGTTCCGGCATTAAAGGTTTTACTGACGTCCGTAATCTCAAGCATGCGATGCTCTCGCAGGCGATTTCCGCGCCAGCGGCCCCAGCCGTTTCAGCAGCGCGGGCGTAACCAGTGCCAGAAACACAAAAATCGCGGTCGCTAGTTTCAGGTCGTTCGGATTCAGTCCCATCCGCAGGGCAATCGCCACAAGCAACCGGAAAAGCACCGAACCCATCACCGCACCTGTAATGCTCAGCCCTAGTGATCGCGTTCCCACCAGCGCCTCGCCGATGATTACGCTTGCCAGGCCCCACACCACCATGCCGATACCCATCTGAACGTCGGCGAATCCCTGATACTGCGCCAACAACGCTCCACCCAGCGCCACCAGGCCATTTGAAACGCCCAGCCCCAGAATGATCATGTTGTCGTCGTTTACGCCCATTGCCCGCACCATTTGTGCGTTGTCCCCTGTCGCTCGCATCGCCGTTCCCAGGTTCGTTTGGAAGAAAACGTACATCACGCCGCCCGCCAGTAAGATGAACACCACCGCAGCCAGCAGCATGGAAGCTTCCCGTGACGCGACTTCCCAGCCCATCACGTCGAGCGATGCTTGGCCCAGCAGCGCTCCGCCGGCTTGTTCCGCGGAATTGGCTAAAGTCGAAGCTCCCAGCAGCGAGACGTTACTTCGTCCCATGATTCTCAAATTGACCGAATACAATCCGGTCATCACCAGAATCCCGGACAGCAGTCCGTTGATTCTGAACTTCGTCGCCAGCGTTCCGGTCAACGCTCCCGCCAGAAAACCTCCGAAAAATCCTGCCGCGGTCGCCAGCGCTGGATGAACATGGTTCACCAAAAGGATGGCTGCCATGGCCGCGCCAAGCGTGCTCGATCCATCCGCCGTGATGTCCGGAAACGAAAAGGCGCGAAAACTGATCAGCACGCCCAGCGCGATCAGCGAAAAAATGAATCCCAGCGTCAGCGCGCCGATCAGCAGGCTCATTCTGGCGCCTCTTCGTCCGCAAACTTCGCAATCGGCGCGATCCAGCACGCGCCTCGCACAAACTCGCTCTCCCGACTTGTTCCCCATCGGTCGTCAGTCAACAGATGCAGAATGCCTTCGAGCGACTGTCCTTCAAACAGCGCCCGCACGGATTCTTTCAGTGCAATTCTTCCCTTTGGCACGGGCCGATAAGAAAACGCTGCGGCGTGCAGGTGCCCCGAAATGGATGCCCGAGTGCCCGGCCCTCGGCCAAGCGGCCTGACCCAACTCCCGAGCTTCTCGCCGTCACTTCGCACGGCGACTCCGGCCAGCAGCACCACGCTCTTCGTGTGTGCAGGCTCCGTGGTGAAGCTGAGCCATTCGCGCACGCCGGGAAATGCAAAAACATCCGCTCTGGCATGCACCGCCACCGGCGACCGTCGCAGCGCGGCCCCGACGAGCCCGGCCGACTCTGCAATCATCACCACGCCGGCTTGCTGGGTCTCCGCCAGTTCCAGGCAAGACTCGAGTAGCGCGGAAAGCGGAATGGTCCGGTCGCCGCCTGCCGCTTCAAACCGAATCAGATTGCGAAAGGGTTGCGCGTCTCGGCCCTCGCACGCGATTGCGTAACAGACTTGCGCTTCGGGCAGCGTCGTTCCGCCAGCCAGCAGAAAATCCGGAGCGTTGGTCCCATCGGTCGGAAGATACGCCACTGCGCCGCCGGCCGCGATGAACTCGCCGAACCGCTCTCCGCAGTCCTCAAAACACTCGCCGAGTGCCCCGAGCCCGATCGCAAACGTGCCGGCCGAAAATTGCACCGAGCGGCAATCCGTTTCACTGAAGCCGCTGCCTCGGAGCGCGCTGGAATCTCCAATGGTCCGGCACTCCAGTTTCGCTTCCGCTTCTAGCGAATAGACCTCGTAGACCGCCCCGTTTTTCTCCAATTGCTTCGCTGCTTGCGGTGCCGGCAGTTCGGCGGTCCGCTGGCCGGCTGCAGCTTCAACCGCCGCATCCGTTTCCTTGGTGACCAGCAGGCCCGCCAGGTTGGTAATTTCGAGCGACTTCAACGCCGTCGGTGAACAGTTCGCCACCGAAAACGAACCCTGAATGCTCTTGAACTCGTGGTGTAACCTCACCAGCACGCCGATTCCCGCCGAGCTCAGATACGGCACACGCGACAAATCCAGCCGAATGTGGTGTGAGCCTTGCCGCATTTCCTCCCGCACCGCCGCGGCCAAATGCTCCGACCAATGCACGTCCATGCGACCCTCGACCAGCAGTTCCACGAACCTTCCGCTTTGGCGTTTCGTAATTTGCATACGCTCTACTTCGCACTCGGCGGATTGCTGCCTGGCGCCCGGCTATGTATGCCCGCCTCGTCCACCACAGTATTTGCGCGGTCTAAGACCTTCTTCGGAATCTGCCAACGCTGTCGCAAGCCCATCAAT
>DASSYL010000516.1:0-9934 GCA_035703315.1 Candidatus Acidiferrum sp.
TGCTGGAGCCGTTGCTATGATCGGGTTGCGCCAGAAGCGTGTCTATTCGGGGACAGTCGCCCCGCCAGATAAGGCTTCTTCTTACAAGTTTAAGTGCCTTCCCCAAAGGCAAGTAGCCGCGGAAACGCGGCCGCTGACAAAGCAATGGACAAACGAAGCTCCAACCCGGTCCTCGTCGCTACGGCGATCCTCGCCTCGAGCGGAATACTCTTCGCAGGATCGGCAAATGCACAAATCGCAAAAGTTTCCAACAACGATGGCCGGATGTTCTTCGTCAACGCGGATCCGCCTGCTGCCTTGAAGTTCGCTTCGCGCAAGCCGCGCGCTATTTTCCTGCCGGCCGAAGTTTCCTTCACCGGCGGCACCCGGCCGGCGATGGATTTGAATCGCGACGGTGCGGAAAAGCTGGTACGCGAAGCTGCCGAACGTCACAGCGTGGATCCGGCGTTGATCCGCGCGGTGATCGAGACGGAATCCAACTGGAACGCGGCGGCCATTTCGCGCAAGGGCGCGGTCGGCTTGATGCAGCTGATTCCCACCACCGCTCAACGATTTGGCGTGAATGACCTGTACAGCCCGCAACAGAACGTCGACGCCGGGGGTCGATATCTGAAGACGTTGCTGGAACGCTACAATGGCAATCTGGAACTGGCCCTTGCGGCGTACAATGCGGGGGAGGGGGCGGTGGACCGCGCTCACGGCGTCCCCAGATACCGTGAAACACGGAATTACGTGCAGCGGGTGCAGAGTGCATACTTTCGACCGGGATCGGGACGTCTGGATGGCGCGTTCATCAATCCTCACGCAATCCGCAAGTCCACTGACCCCGCGGGCCGAACGATTTTTACGAACGATTAGCGGGGGCAGGCAGTGTGGGGTGGGCTACACCCAGCAATTTTTGCGAACGGTTAAACGAGTTGAGCAGTTAAGATCGTTTGGGCAATGGGTTGGGGGGATGAAGTCCGGTATTCACGCTGAACATGTGAGACGCGATGTGTCTGCCGGTAGCCGTGTGCCCGGGGGCATTTTTTTCAACAGGGGCTTCGCCCGCGTTTCGCCGGTTTTTGCTGTAGCCGCGTTGAGCGCGGCTTTGGCCGTTTCCCTGCCTGCTCTTGCTTTCGCATCTGACCACTCCTCACCTTCCGGAACAGCGTCAGCAGACCCGGCAGCAGCGGAGCGCCGGCAAGCGGCGAGTTCGCAATTCGCACGCGCGGAAGAACAGCGCGCGGCGTTGAACAACAAGCCGCCGGACAAACGCACGCTGAATGAATACAAGCAGGTCGTGAGCAGCTATCGCCGCGTGTATCTGATCACGCCGCACGCCAGCGAAGTTCCCGATTCGCTGCTTGCAGTGGCAGAGCTGTACACGGAAATGGGCGATCGTTTTGGCCGCGCGTACTACCAGTCGGCGGTGGATTCCTACCAGTTCTTGATGCGTGAGTATCCGAAGAGCCGGTACATCCAGGACGCCTATCTGCGATCGGCCAAATTGCAGAAGGATCAGTTAGGCGACACAGCGGGCGCGAGCAAGACTTACGATGAGTTTCTGAAGAAGTTTCCGCATTCCAAGCAGCGGCGTGAAGCGCAGGAAGCGCGCGCGGAGCTGGCGTTGCTACAACGCTCGGCTCCGCCGGATGCGAGCAAGAGCGCCATTGCCAGGAGCGCCGGTGCTGACACGACAAGGGAGAATTCGCAACGGCCGGTAATTTCGCGCGATGTGCCAAAAGAAGCGGTACGGGATGTTCCGAAAGACACGCGCACCACTCTAAGACCATCAGCGCCTGATGAAGACCATGACGCGGACAACGAAACGGAACCGCAGCCGGTAAACGGCCGAGTGGATGGCAAAGTTGCGCAAGTCCGGAAGATCAGCGCGAAATCCGACGCGGATTCGATGCGCGTCATCATCGAACTTGAAGGCAGCGTGCAGTATGTCTCCGGACGAATCGCGAATCCCGACAGGATTTACTTTGACTTGTACGCGGCGAGGTTAGCGCCACCTCTTTTGCACAAAAGGATTGAAGGCGACGGCCCGATGGTTTCGGCGATCCGCACGGCGCAAAGCGCCAATGGCGTGGTTCGCGTGGTTCTGGATGTAAATGGCGTGAAGGATTACACCGCTTCTTTGCTCAACAATCCAACCAGGCTGGTGGTTGATTTGTACGCCGACGCCAAAGCAATGCCGACGCAAACGGCACAAGCGAATACCCCGGCCAGCGACCCGCCGTCGAACGCGGCGAGCCAACCGTCGAGAACCGCGACGGTGGATAAGCCGCAACCCGCCGCGGCGGCCAAGTCCGCAAAGGCCGATGCGAACGATGCTCCGGCGGCGACGATTCCGGAACCAAAGCGCACGCTAGCTTCAGGGAAAGCCGGAAAGAAACCGGATCTGGTGCAGCCTGCGTCGGCGCCGCAGCCCACTCGGGCTGGGCAATCCACGCTGACGCGGGCCCTGGGATTGAAAATCGGCCGCATCGTGATTGACGCCGGCCACGGCGGCCACGATACCGGAACAATCGGTCCGACTGGCTTGATGGAAAAAGATTTGTGCCTGGACGTTGCACTGCGGCTGGGGAAGATCATTCAGCAGCGCTTGCCCAGCGCGGACGTGGTTTTTACTCGTTCGGATGACACCTTCATTCCGCTGGAAGAGCGGACGCATATCGCCAACGAAGCCAAGGCGGATATGTTTGTTTCGATTCATGCGAACTCCAGCCAGGACACGGGCGCGCGCGGAATCGAAACTTATTATTTGAATTTGAAAGGTTCGCCGGAAGCGATGGAAGTAGCCGCGCGCGAGAACGCGACTTCCGATCAGGGCATCCACGAACTGGAAGACCTGGTGAAGCAGATTGCGCGCACGGAAAAGATTGACGAGTCCCGAGAGTTCGCTGAAGACGTGCAAGACTCTCTGTCTAGGCGCGTGCAAAAAACTGCCAAGGTGGTGAAAAACCGCGGGGTGCGCAAGGCTCCGTTCGTAGTGCTGATCGGCGCGGACATGCCGTCGATCCTTACCGAGATATCGTTCCTGAGCAATCCGGCCGACGAGAAGTTGCTGAAGCAGCCAGAGCACCGCCAGCGTGTTGCCGAAGGCATTTTTCAGGGTATCGCCGGGTATCTGCAAAGCCTGAACAGCATGAACGTGAACCAGAACAGCCCCCCGGTTCCCCGCAAGACCACGACCTCGGCCTCCTCCGGCGTGGAAGCTTCTCGCAACCGAAACTAGCTTTCCGGTGTCTAATAGACCTAAAGGGATGAGAACTTCTCGCAAAGCGTTGAAAGGGCTGTTCATTGCCGCGTTTCTGATGGCACTCTCGGCATCATCCGAGGCGCAGCGGATATTGCCCGAGCAGTTTGGCAAATGGGCTGCTCCCGGCAGCTGCCCCGGCTGGAAGGGCAAACTGGTCTTCCCCGATACGCCTGTCTCCAAGGAATCGAATCGCAAGGCGGTTGATGATGAGTTCTATTGCAATGGCAACGCCGGTGTTACGGCGATCGTTCACGAATTCAACGACCCCACGGGCGCATACGAGTTTTACACTTCGGAATTGAAAGTGGGAATGAACGCCACAACCGTGGGCGGCGCCAGCGCTGTGGACAAAGAGCGGTTTCTAACGCTGTTGGGCAACTACGTCGTTTCAGTCGAGCCTCCCAAGCCGATCTCCGATGCGGATCTGCTGCTTTTGCTAAATCCGATCAAGGCCAAGGCGATGTCCACTCCTCCACCGCCGATTCGGGCTTTCTTGCCCAACGACGGATTGATTCAGGGAACGCAGCGCTATGCGATGGGCCCCGCGGGTTTCCAAGCGGCGTTGACGGCGCTGCACCAGGAGAAATACTCTGGCCTCGAACCAGAAGCCGGTTTCCGGGTGGGCGCAGAAGCGATGCTGGCGAGTTACATTGCGAAGGGCAACCAGAGGCAAACTCTGCTGCTCCTAGACTACGCTACGCCACAACTGGCTGAACAGCATCTGCGCCATATTCAGTCAGTATTGAGCGCCAATACGAAACTTGCCGACACCACGGTGGAGCGCAAAGGTTCCCTGCTGTCAGTTGTGCTGTCTCCAGCGTCTGAATCGCTGGCCGCGGACCTGCGCAATCAGATCAACTACGAAACGCAAGTGACGTGGAACGAGGGATCGCACACCCTGACGGATCCGCCGTGGATCCTGGTATTGAAAAACATTTTTCTGGGGACCTTCGCGTTTTGCGGTCTGGCGCTGGTGCTTGGGCTGGCATTCGGCGGCGTACGGATTCTAACCAAGCGCTTCCTCCCCGGGAAAGTCTTTGACCGTCCCCAGGACATGGAAGTGCTGCAATTGGGGCTTTCCGGCAAGCGCATTGATCCCCGTGATTTTTACTAGTCTGGTTTAGGCGCGTGTAATCCCCTTTCGCCTCGCTCAAAAGCGCGTCTCAATACACCGCTCCTATCCCCTGGAAGCGCGATAACACGTAGCCGGACCTGCCCTAAACGACCTACCCACGGTGAAATGTCGATTTCTAGGCTGCTCGAACGTCTTACTCATGGCGGGCGAAATGAGCCAGGTGCCGAAGGAGGAATCGCGATGCCCTATCTTGCGTAAAACCACCCAGAATGGCCGACGCCAGCAAAGCGTAAATCCATGTAACCGTTGAATTTGTACGGGCGTCTAACCAAAAGACCACCAGCGGCGCCTTGAGCATTCCTTTGCCGCATGCCGCTAATGTCGTAACATTTTCGAACCACGCTACGTTAGATGTAGTAGGACGGAGAACCCGGGCAGCATGCTATTTCCATATCCACACGCAAACAGACGGGGCTCGACCGCGCGCTGGCGCATGCGAGCTTTCCCATTCGGCCTTAGTGCGGCATCGGTGCTGTTGTTGATTGGCTGCGGCCAGAAAACGCCGGCCAATCAGCAGGCGGGCGGCGCCATGCCGGTACAAGTGCAAGCTGTCAAAGCCGTCACCATTCCGGACACTACCGAATATCTTTCGGTGCTGAAATCGCGGCACTCCGCGAACATTAATCCGCAGGTGGAAGGGCAGATTGTGCGGATATTTGTGAAGTCGGGCGACCGGGTAAAAGCCGGACAGCCGCTGCTGCAAATCGATCCTTTGAAGCAGGAAGCCACGGTGAGCAGTCAAGAAGCTTCGCGCGCCGCGCAGGAAGCGACCGTCGCTCTGGCCAAGATTTCGTTCGAACGATCGAAGAGGCTATTCGAAGCGGGCGTCATCAGCAAGGCCGAATTCGATTCCGCGCAGTCGAATTACGACGCATCCGTCGCGCAACTGAAAGCGCTGGAAGAGCAGGTCCGCACGCAGCGCGCGGAGTTGAAATACTATTCGGTGTCCGCGCCGATGGACGGCATGGTCGGAGATATACCGGTGCGCATGGGCGACCGCGTTGCGGTGACCACGCTGCTGACCACTGTCGACGAGCCGGGCGCGCTCGAGGCATACATTTACGTGCCGGTGGACCGTTCGCGTTCGCTGCGGCTGGGCCTGCCGGTAAAGCTACTCGACCCCAGCGGAACGCTGCTGGCGACTACCTCCATCACGTTTGTTTCGCCGCAGGTGGATTCCGACACGCAAACCGTTCTGGCCAAAGCGGCGGCGCCTAATTCGCAGGGAAAGTTGCGCGTTTCGCAGCAGGTACGCGCGCAAGTCACCTGGGGGCAACGCGAAGGCGCGACGATTCCCTTCCTCAGCATGAACCGCATCAACGGGCAATTTTTCGCCTTTGTTTCCGCTAATGAAGGCAAAGGCACGGTGGCGCGGCAGAAACTTCTGAAGATTGGCGAGAACGTCGGCAACGACGTGGAAGTGCTCGACGGCATCAAGCCGGGTGACCACTTGATCGTGTCGGGTACGCAATTTTTGCAGGACGGCACGCCGGTGACGGAGCAGTCTGCTCCAGCAGCGAATGCACAAACGGCGCAGGAAAATCCCAAGGCGGCATCCAACTAGTCTTGCGCATAACTACGAAATCCCAGGCGCTACGAGTCAGGTCAGGGTTTGTAAGCACGGATTATTTTTTTCCGGGTTTGCAAAGCAAAACCGTGAAACTTAGTTTCTCGTGACGGAGCTTCTCAGTGTTCGTTGATTTTTTCATTAAACGGCCAGTGTTTGCGACGGTTTGCGCCATGGTAATCGTGCTGGCGGGCGCGATTTCGATTCCCACACTTCCGATTGCGGAGTTGCCGGACCTGGCTCCGCCACAAGTAATTGTAAGCAGCGCGTACATCGGGGCGAATGCCCAAGCGGTGGAATCTGCGGTAACCATTCCCCTGGAGCAAGCCATCAACGGCGTCGAAGGAATGAAGTACATCACGTCCTCCAGCAGCAATGCCGGAGCCAGCCAGATCAACGTAGTGTTTGACGTGACGCGGCCCATTGACTTAGCCGCCGTAGACGTGCAAAACCGCGTGAATCAGACGCTCGCGCGCCTGCCAAACGAAGTAAAAAACACCGGCGTCATCATCACCAAACAGACCAGCGGTTTCGTGTTTGGCGGCGGCGTGTATTCGGAAAACGGCCAGTACGACAGCCTTTTCCTGAGCAACTATATCGACGTGTACATCAAGGACGCTGTGAAGCGCGTGCCCGGCGTCGGCGACGTGATTATTTTTGGCGAGCGCAAGTATGCAATGCGCTTGTGGCTCGATCCCGGGAAACTGGCGCAGCACGGGCTGACCGCTTCCACCGTGGTGAGCGCGCTGCAAGAACAAAACGTACAAGTCGCGGCGGGACAGATTGGGCAGCCGCCATCTCCGACCGGCCAGGCGTATCAAGTCAGTGTTCGTGCCGTCGGCCGCCTTTCGGAAGCCTCAGAATTCGACAACATCGTCATCAAAACCGGCTCGGACGGAACGCTGGTGCGAATCAAGGATGTGGGCCGCGCGGAGCTGGGAGCGGAGGATTACGGCTCCCTTCTGCGGTTCAATGGACACGACGCGGTGGGTATCGGAGTCTCGCAATTGCCGGGCGCGAACGCGCTGGACGTCGACCGCCTGGCCAAAGCCGAACTGGTTAAGCTGTCGAAGAACTTTCCCCCGGGGTTGAGAGTGGCGGTGGCGTTCGACACGACCACCGTGATCGGCGAATCCATTCGCGATGTGCTGCTGACACTGATCGAAGCGATCATCCTGGTTATCATCGTTATCTATATTTTCCTGCAAGACTGGCGCAGCACGTTCATTCCGGCGATTACCATTCCCGTCTCGCTGATTGGGACTTTCATTTTCGTTAAAGCGTTCGGTTTTTCCATTAATACACTGACGCTTTTCGGCATCACACTGGCTACCGGATTGGTGGTGGACGACGCCATCGTGGTGATCGAGAACGTGGAACGGCACATCACCGAAGGCATTACCGAACCGCACAATGCGGCATTCGTAGCCATGCAGGAGGTGGCTGGCGCGGTCATAGCGACCTCGCTGGTTCTCGTTTCCGTGTTCGTTCCGGTCGCCTTGTTCCCCGGCACGACAGGCATCTTGTTCCGGCAATTCGCGCTGACCATTGCGTTTTCCGTTTCCATTTCCGCATTTAACGCGCTGACGCTGACTCCTTCCCTTTCCGCGATTTTTCTGGGTAAGCACCGTGAACGCGCCAAAGGCTTCTTCTTCCGCTGGTTTAATAATGTCGTGGATGCGGGCACGCGCGCTTATAGCAGCACGGTTGAACACGTTTTGCGGTGGCGCGTGGTCGCGATCATAGGCTTTCTGGCGACGCTCGGACTGACCTACTGGGTGTACACACGAGTTCCGACCGCGTTCATTCCCGAGGACGATCAGGGCTACCTGATGGTGGTAGTGCAGGCGCCGCAGGGAGCGTCGCTCGAGTACACGGGCAACATCTGCACGGCGATTGAAAAGGAATTGCTCAAGAATCCCGACGTGGAGGGGACGTTCTCGGTAGTCGGATTCAGCTTCAGCGGGAGCGCTTCGAACCAGGCGATCGTGTTCGTGCCTCTAAAATCGTTCGAAACACGCAAGGGCGACGCGCATTCGGCGGCTGCAGTGTTGCTAGGCATGCGCGCCCCGCTCTCGCAGATTCAAGGCGCGCTGGTGGTGCCGTTCAATCCCCCGGCGGTGCAGGGCCTCGGCAATTTTGGCGGCTTCACCTTTGAAGTGCAGGACCTTGGCCGCAATACGGTGCAACAGATAGCCAATTCCGCTTACCAACTGATCGGCGAAGGCAACACTGGCGGAAAGCTGACCGGTCTTTTCACCAGTTTTACAGCGAACGATCCGCAGTACCTGGTGAAGATCGATCGCGAAAAAGCGAAGAGCCTGCAAGTTCCCTTTACGCAAATCACCGACGCGCTGCAGGTGTACATGGGCTCGGTGTACGTGAACGACTTCGACTTCAACAATCGTTCGTACCGGGTGTATGTGCAGGCGGAAGGGCGCTATCGCTCGCAGCCGAAAGACATCAGCCAATATTATTTGAAGTCGGATAAGGGTGGGCTGATTCCGCTGGATAACTTCGTAAAAGTAGAGCAAACGGCGAATCCACAAGTCATCAGCCACTTCAACTTGTTTCGTTCGGCAGAAATCAATGGTTCGCCCGCGCCGGGGCGCAGTTCCGGCCAGGCCATCGCGGATATGGAGGAGCTGGCCAGGAAGACGCTGCCCAATGGTATGACGTTTGAGTGGAGCGGACTGTCTCTCGAAGAGATCGAATCCGGCGGCAAGGCCGCGATTTTATTCGCCCTGGGCTTGGCGTTCGTCTACCTGACGCTGGCGGCACAGTACGAGAGTTTTGTGTTGCCGTTCATCGTGCTGCTCGCTGTTCCCGTAGCTTTGCTAGGCGCGGTCGGCGCGCTGGCGCTGCGTGGACTCGACAACAACGTGTACTGCCAGATCGGGTTGGTCATGCTGATTGGTCTTTCCAGCAAAAACGCCATTCTGATTGTGGAGTTTGCCGAGCAGTTGCGCGCACAGGGGCGTTCCATCGTCGAAGCGGCGGTAGAAGCCGCGCGTATCCGGTTGCGTCCGATTCTGATGACGTCACTGGCGTTCATTCTTGGCGTCGTGCCTCTCGTATTCGCTACCGGCGCGGGCAAAGCAGGCCGCGTCTCTGTCGGCACAACCGTCTTCGGTGGAATGATCGCGGCCACTACGCTGAACTTGATCTTCATTCCGCTGCTATACGCTGTCGTGCGCTCCATCATTCCCGGCGGGGGAAAAGCTGCAGCACTGCGGCGCGAACAACCACTGACTTAAGCAAGCACGCGGATAGTTCGTCTAGGTATTGCGACCCACGCTGATTTTCCAATTCGCTGCATGCGCTTTTTTTTCCGCGCGCGGCATTCAAATCGAATCCATACAAACTTTGCGTTGGACACTCTTCGGCGCTGACCGTACTCTGCGCGGAACCTTGTGGTGGCCAAATTGGCCTTTATTGGGTACTCCCCCAATTAAGCCTGGGGACGTTTCGCCTACTCCCGGCGGAACGTCCCGGGCAGGCTTTTGGCAACGCATTCGAGAGAACGGACGAGCGTAAAAAGGGCAGAAACGCTCTCAGGGAATTTGTGTCTCTCGACGCGGCAAGACCACGACGCAAAGCGGGTCGATCGCTTCGCGGAAACCCACGGTGCCTGCCGAAATCGTTTCATTGAGAGGATTGTAAAAATCATGAAGCAATTGCTCATCGCGCTTTTTCTGGTACTCGTTTTTGTACTGCCGGCCAATGCACAGACCTTCCGCGGAGCAATCAACGGCACAGTGACCGATCCTTCCGGGGCGGTGGTGCCGGCAGCGCACGTCAAAACCACCAACAAAGCTACTTCCATCGACTACGCGACCGAATCCACGTCGGACGGACAATTTGCTTTTCAGGATTTGCCGGTCGGAGCGTACAGAGTAAGCGTGACGGCGGCGGGCTTTCCCACACTGCAAGTCGACAACGTTATGGTGGCGCAGGGAGCCATCTATACGCTTGCCGCGCA
>DASSYL010000182.1:0-7328 GCA_035703315.1 Candidatus Acidiferrum sp.
TTGTTGTATGCCGCATCGTCCGTCAGCAACTTCCCGATCGTGCCTTTCCCTTCTTGCATGCTGGTAATCAGGCCGTGCACGTCCACGGTCAGCCCCTGCATGCTGGCCATCACGTCCGACAAGGATTTTTCCGCCGTCCCCGCAACTTCCTGATTGTCTTTCAACGGCACTCCGGTAAAACCGCGCGCGATGTTTACGTAGCGGTTCCCGAGCAAGCCTTCCGTTACGAGCGTCGCTGTCGAATCCGTCAAAATGTCGTCCTGAAACCGTTTGTCGAGGCGCATCACGATTTCAATGTTTCGGCTCTTGTCGGGAACTTTTCCGTCGGCGCGTGGCACCATCTTGATCGCTTCCACGTTGCCGATATCCACGCCGTCCAGCCGCACCGGCGCTCCATTCGAAACGCCCGCCACTTCCGGAAAATACGTCCGCAGCTTGTATTTCGGCCCCAAAAACCCCGTGCCGGTCACGTAAAAAATCCCCACGGCGAGCACGAACAGCGCCACGAGCACGAACAATCCAACACGCAACTCTGTCCATGTCAGTTGTCTTCGCTGCGCCATCTTGCCGTACTCCTTATATTTTCGCTCTCAGCGTACCCTACTTCACACTAGAAACCGCTTCAAATAGGAGTCTTTCACCGCCGCCATTTCTTCCGTGCTACCCTCAAAAAACACTTTGCCGTCGCGCAAAACCGCGAATCGCGTGTTCGAATCCACTTCCCCTTTTTCCGCCGGCCTTTTGCTGTTCGGCAGCACCCTATTGCTCGCCGCATCGAAATAAAAATTCGCCAGCGCGAAGCCATCCTGCAGCCGGTGCGTCGACAATAGTGCTGTCACGCCATAGGTATCGCGGAGCCGCAAAATCAGGGCAATGATCGTCTGCGACGTCACCGGATCCAGCCCCGCGGTCGGCGAATCGTACAGCACGATCGGCGGCCGTGTAATGAGGGCCCGCGCAATCGATACGCGCCGCCGCATGCCGCCCGACAGTTCCGACGGAACCAGGTCAATCGCGTGCTCCAGTTCCACAAACCGCAGGGCCTCGCGCACCTTGGGCTCAATCTCCACTTCGTCCACATGCTCTTCCCGCAACCGGTACGCCACGTTTTCTTCCACCGTCATCGAATCAAACAGCGCGCCTTCCTGAAACACAAATCCAATCTCGCGCCGGAATGCCAGCAGCTCCTTCTCGGCCATCTCGGAAACTCTATGCCCCAGCACGTTCACTTCGCCCTGCTGAGGCCGCATCAAGCCCGCCGCCATCTTCAAACTCAGCGTCTTCCCGGTCCCTGTTTCTCCTAGCAGCACCAGCGTCTCGCGCGGATACACCTCAAACGACAGGCCGTGCACGATGTCGCCCTCTTCAAATCCCAGGCGTACATCGCGGAAGGCAATCGTCGCTTCCGATTTCTGTTGCGTGTTCAAAAGAGCTTGTCCGCCAGGTACAAGGCCAGCTTGGTCAGAAACGTGTCGGCCACAATGATCATCACCGACGAAATCACTACCGCCTGCGTGGTCGAACGTCCCACACCTTGCGTTCCGCCACGCACCGTCAAACCCTTGTAGCAGCCCACCGTCGACAAGATGAACGCGAAAACGATGGATTTCATCATTCCCTGCATGATGTCGGAAAATTCCAGCGCATCGATCGCCCGCGTCCAGAACTGCACTACGCCCAGCCGCAGCGAAAATACCGCCGCCACGCAACCACCCACCAATCCAATAAAATCCGACATCGTCGTCAGCAACGGCACCACCAGTACTGTCGCCACCACCCGCGGTGTCACCAACTTGCGGCTGGGGTCCGTACCCATCGCGCGCATCGCGTCCACTTGCTCGGTCACTAGCATCGAGCCCAACTCCGACGCAATGCCCGACGCGCAGCGGCCGGTGACCAGCAAGCTTGTCAGCGTTGGCCCCAGCTCGCGGACCAGCGCCAGCGCCACCGCATCGCCTGTTAGCGACGTCTGCCCAAATCGCACAAACTGCGACGCCGTCTGCAGCACCATCACCGCGCCAATGAAAAATCCCGTCAGCAGGACGATCGGCAGCGAACCCACGCCGATGCTGTCCATCTGGTCGAGTGTGTCCTGCACATAGTGCGGCCGCGAAAATATGTTGGCTACGGATTGCGCTGCCAGGTAGGAGTATTCCTGCACGCGCAGCACCGCTTCTTTGGCGCTGCCCATCAATATTTCGGAAATCGAGGCTTCGCGCACCACCTCGGACGGTGGAGGCTCTTTCCCTATGCCCTGGAGAGGCGTGTCTGCCACGTGTTCCTGTTCCGCGACGTTTTTTCGGCGCGTGCTAACCCACTCCCGCCGGCACGCGCTGCATTTCGGTCACAGAAAAGTACTTCCACGAAAGCCTAACCGTGCCGCCTATCTGCGTCAAGGCAAGTTGTGCCGCCGCTGATTGACCCGGCATCCCCCGCGCTCCGGACTTCGTCGACATCGAATGTCCGTCCTGATCGCGGGTCCCTGATTCCTGCCCGCTTCCTAGTGCACATAAAACCCGCTCTTCGCCAGCACCAGGTAGTCCTTGCCCTTCTTCCCATGACTTCCCGCCAACCGCACATCCAGCTTGTGCGGCTTGCCTTCCGCCGCGCTGGCCTTCGTGTAGTACCCCAGCGTGTAACGCGTCTTGATTCGCGTAATCAGCGCGCGAAATGCTTCATCCAGGTGCGCCACATCCTGCACGTTAAAAATCTCTCCACCGGTCTGCTCCATAACTGCGCGCAGGTTCACCAGCCCCTTTTCCATCGCCGCGTGCAGCATCGTTCCCGGCGGGTTGTAACCCGGGATTTTCAAATTGTACAAAACCGCATCCGACGCAATCAGTTCCGTTATGATGTCGTGCGTTCCCTCGCCGCCCGAGTACGTCGCCACGTCATCGCTAATCAGAATAATCACCCTCCGCCCGCGATTCGGCGCATTCAGCAGATATTTAGCGGGCACAAAAATTCCATCATTGATATTCGTCGCCCCGCCAACTTTGAACGCGTTGATCTGCTCCGCCAGTTGCTTCTTGTCCTTGGTAAAAGGAACTCGCAGTTCCGCTTCCGTGGAAAACGTAAACAGCGCCACTTCGTCTTCCGGCTTCAACGCGCTCAACGCCGTGTCCGCCGCATCGCGCAGCGGCCCCAAAAACGGCTCGATCGAGTCGCTCAAATCCAGCACCAGCGCCACATTCAGCGGCAGTTCGTCGCGGCTGAAAATCTCCAACTTCTGTGCCGCCCCGTCCTCCCGCAACTCAAAGTCCTCCTTTTTCAAATCGCCCAGTATCTGTCCGCTTTTCGTCTTGACCGTCGCATCCACCATCACCAGATTCACCGCTACCCGCAGCACCGATTGATCCGGCTCCTGTGCAAAAACAGCCGCCGGCAGCAAGGCAGCAAAGCAACCAGCCAATAGTGGTAAGCGCATCGTTCTCCCGTCTGACATTTTTTGCGGTGTCGAGTCTATACCGTTCCGGTTCCTCCCGCTCCCCGGTCCCCGCTGCGCAGGCTCATCCCGCTGCAGTCGAGGGTTTTTGGGCAAGTCTCCGATGAAGTTTCCGATGACGGCGCCGTGATGACTCCAGCGTGAATATCCACCGGTTTTCGTTCTCGCTTACCGCAAGTCGATAACCTCATTCCGTTGCCCCTAGGCCTCTTGGCCCCCGCCCTATTGCGACAGTCTCGCACTGGCGCTCATCGATTGCTTATAGATGTACCGGGACTGATTGCCTTCCGCGTGTGACATTTCAGGAGCGTAGCTGACCAGTCGATCGACGTCAAAAAGCTCTAGTTTAGAAGGACTTCAAAGACCGACTTCCCAAACTGTTGGCGAACGGCTAGACGCAACTCCCTGCGCCAGCTAGACTCTATCTTCACTTTCCAATTTCCATTTTGGATTTTCAGGATTCAACGGATGCTTCGCTTCTACACCGCAGGTGAATCGCACGGACAGGCGCTTCTCTCCTTTCTCTCCGGCCTGCCTGCGGGTCTGCCCATTGACATCGAATTCATCAACCGCGAACTGCACCGCCGCCAACTTGGCTACGGCCGCGGCGGCCGCCAGAAGATCGAGAAAGACCACGCCGACATCTTCGCCGGGGTCCGCCACGGCCAAACCATCGGCGCTCCCATCGCTCTCCGCATCGAAAATCGCGACTGGGCCAACTGGGAAAAAATTCTCGCTGTCGCCGACTATCCCGAAGACGACTCCACCGCCAAAAAACTCGTCGCGCCCCGCCCCGGCCACGCCGATCTTGCCGGTTCACAGAAATTCAATTTTCACGATGCTCGCTACATTCTCGAGCGCGCTTCAGCACGCGAAACCGCCGCTCGCGTCGCCGCCGGCGCTCTCGCCAAACAACTCCTGCGAGCCTTCGACATCGAAATCGCCAGTCACACCATTCAGGTCGGCCACACCCGCATCGATCGCTCGCCTTCGTGGGAAGAAATTCTAGCCATCTCGAGCGATCTCGAATCCCCGCTCCGCTGCGTGGATTCGGCCGCACAGGACAAAATGAAAGCCGAAGTGGACTCGGTCCTCAAAGCCGGCGACACCGTCGGCGGCGTTTTCGAAATCGTCGCCCACCACGTTCCCGTCGGCCTCGGCTCGCACGCACAGTGGGACGAAAAGCTCGATGGCCGCCTGGCGCAAGCCGTCATGAGCGTGCAAGCCGTCAAAGGCGTCGAAATCGGCGCGGGCATCCTCGCCGCCGGCTCCTTCGGCAGCGAAGTGCAGGACGAAATTTTTTACAACGGCGCCGCGAAAAAGTTTTCACGTTCTTCGAATCGCGCCGGAGGCCTCGAAGGCGGCATCACCAACGGCGAAGACATCGTCGTCCGCGGGTACCTGAAGCCCATCTCCACCCTGCGCCGCGCTTTGAAAACCGCCGATATGGTCACCAAGGAACCCGTCCAGGCCGCCTACGAGCGTTCCGACTGGTGCGTCGTCCCCGCCGGCGGCGTCGCCGGCGAAGCAATGGTTGCTCTTGTCCTCGCCGATGCTTTTCTGCAAAAATTTGGTGGTGACTCCTTGACGGAGACTCGCCGCAACTTCGAGGGCTATGCCAGACAAATCCACGACTTCTGAAGAGACCGCCGCAACCAACACGGCTGCGCCCGAAGTCTCTGCGCCTCCGCGCAAAATCTATTCCATCGTCAAGTACGGCGACCCGGTCCTGGAAAAACCCGGCAAAACCATCACGCAATTTAACGCCGAGCTGGAAGAACTGGCCGAAGACATGTTCGCCACCATGTACGCCGCACAAGGCATCGGTCTCGCCGCTCCGCAAATCGGCAAAAGCATCCGCCTCACCGTCGTCGATGTCACCAGCGGCAAAAATCCTGAAGCCAAAATTGTTCTCGTCAATCCGGAAATCATTCATGGCGAAGGCGAGAAGCGCGAAGAAGAAGGCTGCCTCTCTATCCCGGGGTTTCGCGGATATGTCGTCCGTCCCCAATTCGTCACCATCAAGGCGCAGGACTTAAAGGGCGAGTCGTTCGAAATCCGCGGCGAGGACCTTCTCGCTCGCGCTTTCTGCCACGAAATCGACCATCTCAACGGCATCCTGTTCCTTCAGCACCTCGGCATGCTCAAGCGCGACCTCATCAAACGCAAGATCAAAAAACTAAAAAAACAAGGCGAGTGGTAGCAATGATGGTTTTAGTGGCACAGACTTCAGTCTGTGCAGAATTAGTCTCGCGCTTACAGCGAGCGGGCTAGCCCTGTGCGCATCCTGTTCTGCGGCACTCCCTGGTTCGCAGTTCCAAGCCTCAAGCACCTCCTCGCCAAGCCCGACTTCCAAATCGCCGCCGTCATCACTCAACCTGACCGCCCCCGCGGCCGCGGCCAACAAGTCTCCTTTTCGCCGGTAAAGGAAGTCGCTCTCGCCAGAAACATTCCCGTCTTCCAGCCCGAAAAAATCCGCACTCCCGAATCCGAACAATTTCTCCGCGAAGCCGAAGCCGACGCCATCGTCATCATCGCCTTCGGCCAAATCATTCCCGCGCGCCTACTCGCGATTCCGCGCCTCGGCTGGATCAATCTCCACGCTTCCCTCCTTCCAAAATACCGCGGTGCCGCTCCCATCCAGTGGGCCGTCGCCAACGGCGAATCCGTCACCGGCATCACTACTATGCGCATTGACGTTGGCATGGACACAGGCGACATTCTTCACCAACGCGAAACTCACATCGCCCCAACCGAAACCACACCGCAACTCGCCGAACGCTTGGCCGAACAGGGCGCCCCGCTGATCACCGATACTCTCCGAGGTCTCCGCGATGGCTCGTTGGCTCCCAAACCACAAGACCACTCCGCCGCCACTCTCGCTCCGCTCCTAAAAAAAGAAGACGGTCTGATCGACTGGCAGCAACTCGCCCAGGTCATCTACAACCGCATGCGCGGTTTCGCGCCATGGCCCGGCGCCTACACCTCTTTCCGGGGCACCACCTGCCACCTTCTCGGCGAGCCGGTGTCTAACCCCGATAGCACAGCAGTTCCAGGCCAAATCCTCTATGACGGCAAAAGTCTTGTGGTCGCCTGCGGCCAGCAATCCTTTTTGCAGGTTTCGTCCGTCAAACTGGAAGGGCGTAAGCAAGTCTCCGCCACGGATTTCGCCAATGGCGCCCACGTGCAATCCGGTGAACACTTCGGCAGGGCCTAATTGCGCGCCTTTTTTTGCTCAGGCATACTGAAATTTCACTCGCCACTCACGCGAACCTTTAGCCACTCGGGAGAGTGCATTTTGCAAAATCGACTCTGGCCTTTTCGTCTTACCCTTCTGACGCTTGCCGCCTCTCTCGTCTTGTCGCCGAACTGTGTTGTTGCCGACACTCCTGAAGAGGCGCCCAAGAGTCCAAGCTCGCCTGTCGCAGCACCATCTCCCGATCCGGTTATGCAAGTCATGCAGGGTGAACTTTCCCGCGCCACCTCCGCCCTCGCCAAATCCGATCCTGCGCCCTACTACCTCAGCTACACCGTCTACGACCAGCACATGATCGTTCTCGTCGGCTCCTACGGCTCGCTTCTCAATGACACCTCGCTCCACCGCCGTCAGGCCGACGTCACCATGCGCGTAGGCTCTCCCGCGCTTGACAACACTCACGGACAGAGCCGCCCCAGCGGCATGGTTTCCGGCGTTCTCCCCTACGGGAATGATCCCAACTCGCTTTCTCGCGTTCTTTGGGAACTTACCGACCGCGCCTACAAACGTTCTTCGCCCGCTTTCCTCAACGTAAAGACCAACACGGCCGTGCGGGCCGAAGAGGAAGACAAATCTCCCGACTTCTCCAAGGAATCTCCGGTCACCCACACTTCCGAGGACGTCAAG
>DASSYL010000194.1:0-3126 GCA_035703315.1 Candidatus Acidiferrum sp.
GGCGCGCTCCGCCTGTGCTCCGCGCAGCCGATGATCGCGCACAGCCTGCAAATCACCAAAGTTGACCGCATCATCCAGGTGTTTGCCGACGTCAGGTCCGCCGCCAACGGCTTCCACCCTGCTGCCTCAACTCCCCCGACCTTGTCATCCTGAGGTCCGCTATCGACTTTTGCGGTGCGTGCCGATCACCGCATTCGCATCGTGCGCAAGGGCGAGCCGTATCCCGAGTGATCTGCGTCAGCCGGCGCCCGGCGAGGGTAGCGGGAACAGAAGCAGGTTGCGCTTTCCCGGCGGAATGACGCCCAGGGTGCGCCCGTCTGGCGAGATGGCAAAATCGCGGAAGGTTAATCCGTGCAGAATGGGAACCGGATCCGGCTGAATGACCGGAATCTGGTCGGAGCTTATTCCTTTTGCCCCCGCCAGCCGCGGCAACGAGATCCAGACCAAGTCGCCGGACTTGCGTTCGGGGGAACGCTTGATCAGCAGGTGTTGCTCATCGGCAGACCACTCGATGGCGCCGAGGCCGATGCGCACGCGCGCCAGGCGGCTGGGATTTTCGAGTTCACGCACTTCGAGCACTTCTTTGTCGATGAAATAGGCGACGTGCTTTCCGGAAGGCGAGACGGACAAGCCGGTTTCGTAGCCGTCGAGTGTAGCGAGCTCTTTGTCGTCCTGTGCCAGCAGTTCGAGGCGCTGAAGGCGCGGCGGTCCGGTCATGTTCTTATCGCGCTCAATGGCAATGGCCGAATTCGTATGTGGAATCGGCACAGCGGCGATAAATGTGCGACCTTCAAACGCCGGACCCGCCGGGCCGGTTTTTACGTTCGCGTATTTGAAGGAAAAAAGCAGATTCGGCTGCACGGCTTCGGTGAGATAGACCATCGTGGAGCCGTCGCTAAGCCAAATGGCGTTGCTGGCTTTGTGGATGACGGCGTTGTCGCCGCTGAGTTTGATCTCGCGGCCGGAATCGTCAAGGACCAGGGTCATGCGCTCATCTTGGGCGTGACTCGATTCGTCGAGGATGGTGCTGGTTAGCAGCTGCACCAGCACAAATTTTCCGCTGGGAGAAAAGGAAAAACCTTCAACGATGTAGGTAAATGGCGGCGTGGTCGGCCGTTCTTTTTCTTCTTTGGTTTTCTTGCGCTTTTTGCCTTTTTCGTCCACTTCCTCTTCCGAGCTTTCGCCTTCGGGCGGGGCCAAGGGCTTCATGACGGTGAATTTTTCGCCCTGAAAAATGCGCTTGGTGCGGCCGCCAGTGTCGCGCAGAAAGATATCGTCGCGCTGCATGTCGTACTTTTTGTTGCGGTACATGCGCCGCACGGAGTAGACGACGCGTCCATCCGGCGCGAACGCGAACGCAGTCACGTCCTCGTCGATGTTAGCGGTTGGTTTGTCCACACCCTGAGCCCGCGAAACGGGGAGCAAAGAGGAGAAAAAGGTAAGGCAGAGACACAGGGAGAACAGAGGGGCGCGCAGGCCCAATCGGGGAAAACGAGCGCCCGGGATGGCGTCACTGTCTCGATTTGTGAGTTTCGATGGTAACTTTCGCAGCGGCATCATGGTTTGGGATGCGGCCCGGTGTATTCCGAGCAGCAGGGTTTTTCCTTGGGCGTAAATTCCATGAATTCGATGCGAGTCTGGTCCGGATCGTAGAGGTTCAGCTGCCATTTGCCGTCGCGGCCCAGTTTCGGCTCTTCGGTCAGATGCACGCCGTTCTTCACAAGCTGCTCGCGTTCCGCTTGAATGTCCACCACGCCGATGGCGATGTGGTTCATTACGCCGCGCAAGTGCTGGTCCGGATCGGCTGGCAAGTTCACCATGTATTCGATCCAGTCGGTTCCGTCCGGAACCTGCAGCGAAATCCAGCTGGTCTCGTCGTCTTTCATCCCACCATGCCAGTAAGGCCGAAATCCAAGAATATCCTGGTACAAGTGATCCATCGCGGCTTGATTTCGCACAATGAATCCTGCGTGGATGAGATGGAGCGGAATGCCGCCATCCGGGTACATGCTGGGTGGAGCGATGGTTTGCACGAACGAGACGCGATGTCCGTCCGGGTCGCTGATTCGCAGACGAAGCGGCGAGCGGCCCGCCGAAAGTTCGTCAAACGCAATCCTCTGTGATTTCAGGAAACTCTTCATTTGCTTCAGATCGTCCGTCAGAAAAAAGATTTCGTCGATAAGGTTCTTCGGCTGTGGGGCCGGCGCAGTTTGCAACGCAATGATCTGCCCGCTGCCGAGCTGCATGCCGGGTATTGGCGAATCCTCACAAAAATCGCAGGAATAGCGCGGCGCGAGGAGATGCATATAGGCCGTCAGGGAAGCTGGCACGTCGGAAACCAGAATCGTCACACCGGAGATGCCCAGAATCCGCGGGCGCTTCGCCTCTTTTGCAAAGGCTGCGTTGGCCGAGCAGAGCAAGGCCGCTGCACATGCAATCGTGCCGAGCACAAGGAACAAGCGGATTCCTCGCTCCGCGGACTCCGCTCGGAATGACAATGTGCGAGTTGTGACGGACTGGGTAGTCATGTGCGCTCCGGAGTTCATGGCTTGGGGTGTGGGGCTTCGTAAGGGTGGCAGCAGGGCTGCTGGGCGGGTTTGAATTCCATGAATTCGACCCTGGTGCCGTCGGGGTCGTAGATGTCCCAGGACCATTTGCCGTCGCGGCCGATTTCCGGCTGGTCGTCGTTGCTCGTCTTCAGACCGTGTGCGCGCAGGCGTGCGAAGGCGGACTTCATTTCGAGCACCCCCAGAGAAAAGTGATTCTGAATCCCGCGCTCCTTCTTGTCCGCATTCGCCGGGATATTTAGCATGTACTCGATCCATTCGCTGCCGTCGGGGACTTGCAACTCTTGCCAGTCCAGGCCGTCGTCTTTGAAGCCGCCATGCCAGTACATCCGGAAGCCAAGCAGGCCGCGATAAAACTTATCCTGCACATCACGATCCTTCACGATGAAGCCGGCGTGAAAAAGGCGCGTGCTGACCTGCTCGTTTTTTGGAGTGAAGAGGCCGCCTTCGCCATCCTGCTGCACGAAGGCGATGGGGTTACCCTCGGGATCTTTCAACTGCACAACCTTCTGCCCGGCTGGATTTTTCACTACCGGTTTACTGACGACGCCGTGCGCGG
>DASSYL010000350.1:0-7653 GCA_035703315.1 Candidatus Acidiferrum sp.
GCATCGGACGCACCCAGTTTCTCTGAAGCAGGCCGAATCGCATTCGGTGCCGTAAGCGGCCTTTTCAGCACTTTGGCCTCCGAACTCGATCACCCACGACCGTACCCTAAGATCGCTAAGTTTCGCGATACTTGGGGAACATTTCAGCGTAACTTCGCGCAATCGAAGGCCACGAGAAGAAACGCTGTTGAGCGGCGCGGCTGCGAGTCGCGAGCTCACGACGGTACGGTTCATCGGAAAGAATTCTGGTCAGTGCCTGGCCAAATTTGCCAGCCAAATCTTCGCCATTAGCGTGGTCTTCGAGGAGGATGACTCCAGCATCTGTGATGGGCGAGTCCGTTTCCGGGCCGCGCCGACCAACGACGGGCAGTCCGCAGGCGATGCCGGCGATCGCACTGCCACGCCGCGACGAAATTGTGCCGCGTAGGAAAAGCAGGACATCCGATGCTGCGAAGCGTTCCACCAGCGCTTCGGCCTCGATGACTCCCTCCACGCAGACCTCCACGTCGCAATCACGCAAACCATCGCGCAATGCGTCTTCCCTGTCCTCTGTGTGCCTGCCGAAGACCAGCAGACGCAGCTTGCCGATCCTTGCCCCGGCGTAGCGAACTGCGCGAATGATCTCATCAGTCTCGTGATCGCCTGGGGTTCCTCCCGTAATGCTATAAACCGCAATCGTTGGCGGATCGTGGAGCGCATCGTGGTCTTGTTCCAGGACCGTCTGAGGAAGATTCGCTCCTACCGGGATGAAACAAACATTGGGCGGTGAAGTCTGCAGCCAACTCGAACAAGCAGGCGGCACAGTCAGCACGGCGCAGTCCGAAAACGCAATGCCATCACGCATAACGCGAAGCTGAACAGCCCGGCGAATCCGGTCAATCAGACGGCTCCCACTGAACGGTTCGGCGTCGTGGAAAACGACGCAGATCTGACATCCGGCTTTGCGTAAAACGCCTATCACGCGAAGGAAACGGCCGGGAAAACCTCGCGCCGACCACGCAAGGTTGGTGTATTGCACTAGAACCCAAATGCCGCGCCAGGATTCGGCCTGCAGACGAAGAGCATTCAACGAGGCTGGCCAGCCGTGTTCACTCCAGGGAACGCGCCGGATCTCCACATCGAACGAATGTTCCGCGAGAGCGGCACCCAAATAGCGGCAATAGTCCTCAACCGCGTCGGTCGGTTCGTCGCGGCGCCCTAGTAGAGCGATGAC
Source organism: Candidatus Acidiferrum sp. (assembly GCA_035703315.1). Taxonomy (GTDB): domain Bacteria; phylum Acidobacteriota; class Terriglobia; order Acidiferrales; family UBA7541; genus Acidiferrum. The sequence goes on from DASSYL010000350.1 coordinate 1,214, forward strand.
ACGCTCCGCGCTCATTTTTCGACGAGGAAGCTGCCGATGGCCAACGCGTCCATTCCCGAACTGTAGAAAGTGCGCAGCCCGTCGGTTGGCGTGTGGACGATGGCCTCACCGCGCAAATTGAAAGACGTGTTCATGATAACGGGCACGCCGGTAATTTTGCCGAACTCGTCGATCAAGCGGTAGTAGAGCGGATTGATTTCACGCTCGACGGTCTGTGGCCGCGCGCTGCCATCAACGTGCGTGACCGAAGGAATCACACTTCGCTTTTCGGGGCGCACCTGCGCCGTCAAAATCATGAACGGCGAATCGTACCCGGACTCGAGATACTCCGGCGCGACTTCCTTTTTGAAGGAAGGCGCGAACGGCCGCCACCATTCGCGAAACTTCACGGCGTTGTTCACTTTGGCGTTCATTTCCGGATCACGCGGATCCGCAATGATTGAGCGGCTGCCGAGCGCGCGCGGTCCGAATTCCATGCGTCCCTGGAACCAGCCCAGGATTTTGCCTTCGCTCAACAATTGCGCCGCCGTGCTGGCCGGATCGCCCAGTTTCGTGTAGCGAATCTTATAAGTCCGCAGCGCCTTTTCGATGGCTTCGTCATCGAACGCCGGGCCCCAGTAGCCGTGCCGCATCGGTTTGTTCGGCAAGCGGCCGTTTCCGTCCAAGTAAGGTGCGAGGGCCGCGCCCAATGCCACGCCGTCGTCCGATGCGGCGGGCTGCACAAACACGTTGTCGACCATTCCCGAAGCAACAATTTTTCCGTTCGCTTTTGAATTGAGCGCGACGCCGCCGGCCAGGCATAGATTCTTGGATTTTGTTTTGGCCAGGGCCAATCTGACCACCGACATCATCGCCACTTCGCAGGCATCCTGTACGGCAAAAGCCACATTCTTGTGATGATCATCGATGTCGGATTCCGCCTCGCGCGGAGCGCCGAGCCTGGGCGCAAAATGCGCAAAGCCGAAGCCGTCCCCGATCAGTTGTTTTGCGTGCACGCGATACGGCGAGTCGTCAGGACTGATGTACATGCTGAGATCGACCCCAGGCCGGCCGTACGGAGCAAGGCCCATCACTTTCCATTCGTCGCTGTTGGGCACAAATCCCAAAAAACCGGTGAACTGCGCGTAAAACAATCCGAGCGAGTCAGGCCAGTTAAGGGTGAGCACATGATCGAGGCGCCCATTGTGGCCTTGCCAGATCGAAGTGGCCTCCCACGCGCCGCGGCCGTCCATAACCACGACCGCCGAGTCGGCAAAGCCTGAATATGCATAACAACTTAGCGCGTGGGCCAAATGATGGTCGACATAGCGAAAGCGCGCCTTGCCGGAGCCGAAGATTCGACGGAACGGGGCTCCGCCCGACTCTTGGTGCCACATGCTCGCAAAGTGTCGCGTGGAGTTCAGCAGATTCAGGTAAGAGGCTGGCCACTGGCCAGTGGCGTAGAGCTTCAAGTCGTGGCGGAACACTTGGCCGGCCGGCTGCCAGCCAAAACACACCTCATCAATCTGCGCGACATTGACTTTCGCGAAGTCGAGACATGCCTGAATGGCCTGCTGCGGAAAGCGCGCATCGTGTTTCAGCCGCGAAATACGCTCTTCGGCAACCGCGAACAGCAATTCTCCATCGCGAACGATGCACGCGGACGAATCGTGCATCTGCGAGTAGTTGATCCCAAGTGTCAGCATGCTTTTACGCGCATTCCTGAATTCACGCAAATGGCTTGAAGAACGTGATCCGCATCACCCGCCGCGCAAGGAGCGCAACCAAGCGCGAGAAAGCAGAGTCGCTGCTTCTATTGTCGCGCGAAAACCGCGTCCCGCAATACGGCGAAATTGTCTGGCGGCGCAGCGTGTCAGCCCGTGTGCGGCGTAGAAGTCCATCGCCACCAGGCGAGCATGGGCGTCGGTCCAGGATCGCGCAGGCGCCAGCCGGCTCCCGGATTTTTCCGCGAGGCGCGCCATCAGTCTCTCAACGCGGCGGTCGTAAGTGTGTTCCCTCAATACCAGCTCACGCGCAGCATTTGCCATTCGCGTTTGCGTTGGCTCGTCGTCAAGATATTTTCGCACTAGCTTGTTGATTTCCCTATGATCACGATAGCCGGCGAAATGCTCGCCTTCACGGAATCCCAGATGTTCCAATTCGCTGGGAAGCGATGTCAGCAGCAGGGCGCCGGACGCCAAAACCTCGAAGACCCGCAAGTTCGCGTCCTGCGGAAAATCGTCGCGCCCAATGTTGACCACGATCCTCGAACGCCGATATGTTTCCGCAACCTCTCGCACCGTGTATGGGCGCGACCAGTCGTTGGTGCGAAATTCTCCGGCCAGTTTTGGAAGCCACTGCGCGCGCGCCTGGTAGAAAGGGCCGCCGGTTTGCCCGACCCAGCCCGTTTCAAATTCGCGCTCCAACCGAGGTCCATCGAAAAACTCGCGCCGCACCGCATGCGGCAGCAAAAACGCTCCCGGATGGCCGGCTTTTGCGAACCGTTCCACATATCCTGGATGAAACACTGCGGCGTGATCAAAAACCGAAGACCAGCGAATTCGCCTTTCGGTGAATGCATACGTATCGGGATGAAAGCACACCGTGGGAATTTCTGATTTTTCCAGTCCGATTGGAAAAAGCGGGTGCGCCGATTCGAAGTGAAAAATCGCCGACGGATTGATTCTTATGCTGCTGACAACTTCATCCAGAGTCGCGTCGAGCGGAACTGCATCGTCCACGCAAACAAAGTCGACTCCGCGTCGGCGAAATGCCTCTGCATAGCCGGGTATCAGTTTCCAGTGATGCTCCTCGCGGCAAAGGCAAAGAATCGTCATGTACGCGCGGTAAGGCTCAAGGATTTCTGAATCCGCGAAAAGGAAAAGTCAGCCCGTAACGCTCTGAGTTTGCTGCTCCTGCTGCGACGCAATAATTTCCTGGAAGATGGCATCCAGATTCTTGGTGAGTTTCCAGTTCGGATAGTGTGACTCGAACTTCCGCAGGTCGGAGATATAGCAGATGTGATCTCCCTTGCGGTTTTCGTCCACGTATTTCCAATTCAGTTTCTTACCGGTCATATCGGCAATCCGCTCGATTGCCTCCAGCATGGACACGCTGTTGGCGCGGCCGCCCCCCAAATTGTAAACCTCGCCCGGCCGCGGATTCGCGGCGAACTCTTCCATCGCCCGCACCACGTCGTAGCTGTGAATGTTGTCGCGCACCTGCTTCGCTTTGTATCCAAACACGGAATACGTTCCGCCAGTGAGAGCTACTTTCACCAAATATGACAGAAAGCCGTGCAGCTCCACGCCGGAATGTGAAGGCCCGGTCAGGCAGCCGCCCCGAAAAATGCATGTATTCATAGCAAAGTAGCGGCCATACTCCTGCGCCACCAAATCCGCCGCAGCCTTAGAAGCGCCAAAAAGCGAGTGCAACGTCTGATCAATGCGACACGATTCGGTAATACCGTGGTAGTCCTCGGGCCGCGCGTACTCCCACCGCGTCTCCAGCTCCTTCAGCGGAATTTCGTTGGGGGAATCGCCGTAAACCTTGTTGGTGCTCATCAAGATGAACACTGCATCGCGGCAGTGCTGGCGAGTCGCTTCGAGGAGATTGATCGTGCCGAGGGCATTCACTTCAAAGTCCAAAATCGGGATGTCGCGCGCCTTATCGTGCGAAGGCTGTGCGGCACAATGCACGATCAGGTCGAACCGGTTGGTCTTGAACAAATCATCCAGCGCCGCACGGTCCCGAATGTCAATGTTTGCGTGTTCGAAGTTTTTCGTGGAACGCTTCAGACGTTCGAGGTTCCAGGTCGTATCGCCTTGGGAGCCAAAAAACACCTGACGCATGTTGTTGTCCACGCCGATGACGCGGTGGCCCTGCCGGTCAAAATGCTCCGCTGCTTCGGATCCGATCAGACCGCTACTGCCGGTAACGAGTATGGTTTTCATATTTGTTGAGGCGGGCTCGAATAGTTTAGACAATTTTGCGCCGTCGCGCACGCTTGGGCTATGGATGGTCCTTGAAACGCCGCGTCCCAGTTACCAGATCTTGCAAACATTCTCCCGCACCATCCCATCACCCTTCTTGCATCCGAACGCCTTCGCAAACAACTCCATGTTCGAGAGCGGCCCGTTGGTCCGGAACTTCGGCAGCGGATGCTCGTTGGTGTTGGCCAGTAGTCGCGCATTTTCGGGACGTATGTTGGCGCCCCAAACCTGCGCCCAGCCCAGGAAGAACCGCTGCTCCGGCGTAAATCCGCCCACCGTCGCCGGCCGCTTGCCTTCGATTGATTTCTCATAGGCTGCATAAGAAATCGCTAGCCCACCCAGATCCGCGATGCTTTCTCCCAGCACCAGCTTCCCGTTCTCATGCAGGCCCGGCTCCACTTCGTAGCCATCAAACTGCTTTTGCACGCACGTCGCACGCTCGTCGAAATTCTTCCGGTCCTCCTTCGTCCACCAGTCGCGCAAATTTCCCTTGGAGTCGAATTGCGAACCTTCGTCGTCGAACCCGTGCGTGATTTCGTGTCCGATGGCCGCGCCCATGCCTCCGTAATTCACAGCATCATCCGCCTTTGCATCGTAAAACGGCGGCTGCAAAATTCCCGCCGGAAACACAATTTCGTTCATCGTGGCATCGTAGTACGCATTCACTGTCGGCGGCGTCATCTGCCATTCGCTGCGATCCACCGGCTTGCCGATCTTGTTCAGGTCGCGCGCGTTTTCGAATGCGATCGCGCGCCGCTCGTTTGCCAGGTAGTTTCCCTTGTCCACGGGTAGCGCCGAATAATCACGCCACTTGTCGGGATATCCGATCTTGATCTGGAATGCTTCCAATTTTTCCAGCGCGGCCTTTTTCGTATCGGGGCCCATCCACCCCAGCGCCGGAATATCGCCCTTCAGCGCGCCGATCAAATTCATCACCATCACGCGCGCGTGCGCCTTGGCTTCCGGTGGAAAATGCTTCTCCACGTAAACCTGCCCTAGCGCTTCGCCCAGGTTGCGGTTCACACTTTGCGAACAGCGCTTCCAGCGCGGTTGCAGTTGCTTGGTACCGGAAAGCTTCGTTCCGTAGAAATTGAAATTCTCCTCCACGAATGGCTCGGAAAGTTGCGTCGCACTCGCGTGCAGCACATGCCAGCGCAGATAGGTCTTCCAGTCCTGCAACGGGGTTGCCGTCAGCAAACGGTTTGTTTCCTTAAAAAAGTCCGGCTGCGAAACGTTGATCGAAGCAAATTCCGGTGCATTGCGTTGCCGGAAGTACGCTTCCCAGCCCCACCCGGGCGCCAGCTCCTTCAGTTGCGGCAATGTCATCTTGTGCCACACCGCGTGTGGATCGCGCATCTGCACGCGCGACATAGACGCCTTCGACAGCGCCGTCTCGAGCTCCAGCACCGTCTTGGCTTCGGGGCTCGCCGTCTCCTCTTTCTCACCCGCGAGCACAAACATCTTCGCCACGTGTGCCACGTAGTCCGTCCGCAGCTGCGCCGACTTTTCATCCGCCCGCGTGTAGTAGTCGCGATCCGGCAGTCCCAGTCCACCTTGATTGATCTCCGCGATCACCTGCGTGCTTTCGTCCAGGTCCTGCGTCGAATCAAAGCGGAAAAGATATCCACTCCCGGTCTGTTGCAGTCGCGCAATCACCGGCTGCAATTCATTCGCGTTTTTAGCCTGGTCGATCGCTGCGAAGTCCGCCGCCAGCGGCTTCACGCCTGCTGCCTCAATCGCCGTCGTATCCATGCAGCTCGCATAAAAATCGCCAATCTTCTGTTGATTCGAACCGGCCGCCGCGTTGGCCTTCGTCGCCTCGTCCAGAATCGCCCGCATCGCCGTCTGATTCCGGTCCGCCAGCATGGTGAACGAACCCCAGTTCGGATACTCCGCCGGAATCGGATTGTTCTTCATCCACCCGCCCATGGCGAACTGGTTGAAGTCGTCGCACGGCTTGCACGTGCGGTCCAGGTTCGCTTCGCTGAATCCCCATCCGCCGTCGCCATCGGCGCGGCCACCGGCACGCAAAACTCCCAGACTCCCAACAATCAGAATTGCAATCGCGAAAACACGGCGTACCAGGAACGAAGATGGCATGTATCTCCCCATACGGCGGCAAAAAACTCGTTGACCCAAACCGATTCAGTTTAGCAAAACCCGCATGCAATCGGCGCAAATGGAGATGGCAACTTTTCAGCGCGTCGTGGTGGCGTAAAACAGCCCCTTGCCATTACGCAAGTCTCTCCCGTACGACAAAACGACCGACACGCTTCCGAGAACCCGCACTTTGGCCTGGACTCCGGTGTCAAACAGCCACTTCTGCGAACCGAACAGCCCACTAGGATCGGCGACCGCTCCGGTGTCAAAAAATGGTCCCACTTGGACACGAAAAAACCCACTGTCATAAACGTTCTTGTTCAGCTCGGAGTTCCACAAAATATACCGCCGCCCCAGCGGCGCATTTCC
>DASSYL010000370.1:0-2882 GCA_035703315.1 Candidatus Acidiferrum sp.
TGGGCAGTCGGCATTCCGATCGGTGGCTGACGAGCCTTCGCGGATGGCTTCCGCGAATCCCGCGGTTGCTGTTTGCGGCATGGCTTCATTGTCAATCACCAAGAAAAAGGCATAAGATTTGCGTTTGCGGAAATGTGCTGAGCGGCAACGGTTTTCTCAAGGAGAGAGCATGAGAACGAGTGTGGCCAAGCGGAGCCTGTTGTGCGGCGTGTACACGGCGGCGTTGTTCTTTGCGAGCGGCGCAAATATCCGCGCTCAAGAAAAACACGCGATCACGTTCGACGACATGATCGCCATGCACCGCATCGCGGAAGCGGAACTTTCTCCCGACGGCAAATGGGTGGCGTACACCGTCGCGACTCCGGATATGGACGCCAACCGCAACGCGACGAATCTGTGGATGGCTCCGATCGCGGGCGGCGACGCCATTCAGCTTACACGCACCGGAAAAGATTCCTCGCCGAAATGGTCGCCCGACGGCAAGACCATTGCATTTCTCTCGGCGCGCAGCGGTGATTCGCAGGTTTACCTCCTTCCCCTGGAAGGCGGCGAAGCGCATCCTCTCACCAAACTTTCCTCCGGTGCCGACATCGTGAAATGGTCGCCCGACGGCAAGACCATTCTCTTCACCTCTTCTGTCTTTCCAGACTGTAAAGACGATGCGTGCAACAAGAAGCGCGACGAAGAGAACGAAAAAAATCCGGTGAAGGCACACGTCGCGGAAAATTTGCTGTATCGCCACTGGACCCACTGGAACGAAGGAAAGCGTTCGCATCTTTTTGTGGTGGCGGCAGACGGCAGCGGCGAAGCGAAAGATCTGACGGCTGGCGCCAACTACGATGTTCCTCCCGATCAGCGCGGTGAGGACAGCGACATCAATTTTTCGCCGGACTCGCAAGAAATCTGCTTCACCGCCGTTACCGACAAAGTGGAAGCGACCAGCACCAACGGCGATCTTTTCACCGTCCCGGTGGCGGGCGGCGAGCCGAAGCGCATCACCACGCAGACTGGCTTCGACGGCAATCCGGTGTATTCGCCGGATGGAAAATACATTGCGTATCACGCGCAACTGACTGCGGGATACGAAGCGGATCGCTGGCGCGTGATGCTCTTTGACCGCGCAACGGGCAAGAGCGAAAACGTCACGGAAGCATCGTTTGATCGCAGCGCCGAAAGCCTGGCGTGGTCGCCGGATAGCAAGACCATCTACTTCCTTGCCGAGAACGAAACGCTGAAGCCGGTTTACGCGATGGCCGCAAAAGCCGGAGCGACGCCCAAGAAGCTCGTGGACGGATTTAACTCAGGCTTTTCGCTCAGCGACGATGGAAAAACGCTGGTGCTTTCGCGGACCAGCCTGGCGCAGCCGGCGGAACTGTTCATCGCGGCGAGCGACGGCAGCGGACTGAAGCAAATCACGCACGCGAACGACGCGCTGCTCGCGAAGCTGGACATGAACGCGCCGGAAACTTTCTGGTTTGACGGCGCGGAAGGCACGAAAGTGCAGGCCATGCTGATTCGGCCGCCGAATTTTGATGCCAAGAAAAAATATCCGGTGCTGGTGCTGTTGCACGGCGGGCCGCAGACGATGTGGTCGAACGCGTGGGGCTATCGCTGGAACCCGCAGGTATTTTCCGCGGCGGGCTACGCGACGTTGATGATCAACCGGCGCGGCTCGACGGGTTACAGCCAGAAGTTCACCGACGAGATCACCAACGACTGGGGCGGCAAAGCCTACGTCGACGTGATGAAAGGTGTCGATGCTTCACTGACGAAATTCTCCTTTCTCGATGGGACGAAGATGGCGGCGGCCGGCGGATCTTACGGCGGCTACATGGTGGACTGGATCGCGACGCATACGGATCGCTTCAAAGCACTGGTGAGCCATGCCGGCGTGTATGACAAAGTGTCCATGTACGCGACCGAAGAGCTGTGGTTTGAAGAGCACGACATGATGGGGACGCCATGGTCGAACCCTGAGGGCTACCGGAAATTTGCGCCAGTGACGTACGCGGGCCAGCTGGGAAAATTCAAGACTCCGACGCTGGTTATTGCCGGAGAGCGGGACTACCGAGTGCCGTACACGCAGTCGCTGGAATTTTTCAGCGCGCTGCAGCGCCAAGCAGTGCCGTCGAAGCTGGTAGTCTTCCCGGACGAAGGGCACTGGGTGATGAAGCCGCAGAATGCCAAGTTCTGGTACAAGACGTTTCTGGACTGGGTGGATAAGTACACGAAGTGACTGGTGACTCGTGCCCCCCGACCCTGGGTGTCGCAGAAGAGGCATTTATTGCTCGCTTGCGTGCTTCTTGAACTTCTGAGCGAGAATGTCCTGCTTGCCGTCAAAAGTCAGAGTCTTGTTGTCGGGCAAAGTGATCACAACGGAGTTGCCAGTCTTTTTTGCCTCGGCGCTGTACTTCTCTTCCCACTGCTTGAGCTTACTAGGATTGGATGAACTGGCAGCCTCGAAATATCCCTTCAGGAATGCCACTTCATTGATAGGAAATTTGTGCACCTTCAAGGCGTCCGAGCATTTGGAATTCCCCTGCTGGTCGGTGCATTCGGTGCCGCCCCAGGTTCCTTCACACCATGTGCCATCATCGGTGTAGGTTCCGGTTTTACCTTTGTTTGGCCCGGAAGTGACTTTGCAGGTCGCGCCGTCTTTCGAATTGGAAGTGTTTGTTTCTTGTGCGAACGCCGAAGCGCCGGATACGAGACACACACGGAAGAGAAAGAAAGCGAGTAGTGCGCGAATTTTCATAGAGAAATCTCCCTTGGACCCGACTGAGGCGAAACTGACCTGCTGCCTCGATAGGAAAGTAGTGTCCAGAGCTGTAAGGATGGTTCGATCGCGAAACGCTGAAGTGATTGCGGATTCCGCTACCAGC
>DASSYL010000164.1:0-11539 GCA_035703315.1 Candidatus Acidiferrum sp.
CCTTTGTGGCCCGCCATGGTGATAGCCGCACGCGCTTTCAAGGAAAATGTCACGACTCGCGTTGCGCCGCCGCTTTGAAAACGCAACTCTTCCGCGAAAGAGGGCACGCCCATCCGCCAGGCAGAATCTCCGCCGCTTAGAGGCGCGCTGCCGCCGTAGACGATATTGCTTACCTTGGGATCCGCGGTGCAGGTCACCATTTTTTGTGAATCGCGCTCCCACCAGGCGTTCGCTACCATGCCATGCGTTGTGGGAAGAGCGCCCGTGGAAATGGTGGAATGGCCGACACAGGTTTCCGTGGCGGCATAGGGATACGCTGCTTCGCGAAACCAAGCTCCTTCCTTTACCAGGCGCTTCAGGCCGCCGGTCCATTGCCCCTGAAACTTATCGACGTAGTCGCCGCGCATCTGGTCGACGACAATAAGGACCACTAGTTTCGGTCGAGCTACGGCGGCGCCAGCTGGCGCTTTCGCAGCGGGCTTGCGAGGCGCGACCGCCGGATTCGGAGTCTGCGCGCCGTTTGAAACCGCGCAGAAAATAGCTGCGACCAGCACTGATTTTGCGAGTTTTCCCAACTTCATCGCTCCTCTTTTCGCCTGGGCGAGCAGTCTAGCATGCCTTCCAAAATCCGCCGGATCGTCATTGGCCTGTCCCGCATCGGCGCTTATGTTAGAATTCCGCGCACATGCGAATCGTGGAAAAAGGGCAGTTAATGTCGGCTGCGGAAATCGACCGCACGCTGCAGCGCGTTGCCCACGAAATCGTGGAAAAAAGCGGCGGAACGAAACATCTGGCGCTGATCGGCATTCGCCGGCGTGGTGTTCCGCTGGCGCAACGCATCGCGCAAGCCATGCGCGGCATTGATGGAGTCGAAGTTCCCGTCGGCACGCTTGACATCACGCTGTACCGTGACGACCTGTCCAAAGTCGCGCCGCAGGCGGTGCTGCAATCTTCCGAAATTCCATTTGGTGTGGACGGCATGGACCTGGTCCTGGTCGACGATGTCCTCTACACGGGCCGCACTATCCGCGCCGCCATGAATGGCTTATTCGATTTGGGGCGTCCGCGCCGCGTGACGCTTTGCGTGCTGATTGATCGCGGTCACCGCGAAATGCCTATCGAAGCGCAATATATAGGCCGGGTGGTGCAAACCGCCGCCACCGAAATTATCGAAGTCCGCCTGCGCGAAATCGACAACGAAGAGCGCGTGGTTCTTGTGGACCGGGTAGAATAGGGTTTGGAGGTTCGGATTTCGAACTTCGCATATCAAGTTTCGAGAAATTGTGAGCTACCGCTTTCGTGATCTCCTGGCTCTGGAGCCGCTTTCCGCGGCGGAAATCTCTTTTCTCCTCGATCAAAGCAAGCCTTTCCAGGAAATCCAGCGCCATCCTCTGAAAAAACTCGCGACGCTGCGCGGCAAGACCGTCGCTCTCGCTTTCTTCGAAAATTCCACGCGTACGCGCATCAGCTTCAGCACCGCCGCGTCCCGCCTCGGCGCGGACACCATGAACCTACAAGCCGAGGCTTCCAGCTTGAAAAAGGGCGAAACGCTTCTCGACACCGCGTTTAATCTCAACGCGATGAAGCCCGACTGCCTGGTGATGCGCCATTTTTCCTCCGGCGCCGCCGATTATGTCTCGCGCCATCTGGACATCCCCGTAGTCAACGCCGGTGACGGCACGCACGAGCATCCTTCGCAGGGCCTGCTCGACGCGCTCACCATTCGCGATCGCAAAGGCACCATCGAAAATCTTAATGTTACGATTCTGGGCGACCTTTCTCATTCCCGCGTCGCCCGCTCCAACATTCATCTGCTTGGAAAATTTGGCTGCCGGTTCACGCTCTGCGGCCCCGCTATGTGGGTGCCGCTCGAGCTGGAACAAATTGCGCCCGGCACTCCCATTCGCAGCGTTTACAAGATCGAAGAAGCTCTCGAAGATGCCGACGTCATCATCATGTTGCGCGTGCAAACCGAACGCCAGCATGACGCGCCCATTTCCGCCAATGATTACATCCACGGATATCAGCTAAACGCCGAACGCCTCAAGCGCGCGAAACCCGATGCGCTCGTCCTCCATCCCGGCCCCATGAATCGCGGCATCGAAATCACGCCGGAAGTCGCCGACGGCCCGCAATCCTGTGTGCTAGAACAGGTCACCAACGGTGTGGCCGTGCGCATGGCGATTCTCTACTTGCTGGTTGTCGGCGAACAAGGCACGCATCCTGCTGCTCCCGCTCCGGTTGAACACAATCGCCGCGCTACCGACCGCGCACCACAAAGCGGCACCGCGTCGGAACCCGTGCCACAAAAGAGGAATTCTTAAGCATGTTGCTGATCAAAAATGGCCGTGTCCTCGATCCCGCCTCGAAAACTGACGCGGCACTCGATGTGCTTCTCGACGGCGAAGTCATCAAGGAAGTCGGCGCTCAGGGCAAGTTCAATTCCGCAAACAACGCCGAAGTTTTCGACGCCGCCGGCATGATCGTCGCACCGGGTTTCATTGACCTTCACGTTCACCTGCGCGAGCCCGGCCAGGAATCATCCGAAACCATCGAAACGGGCACCAAGTCCGCCGCGCGCGGCGGCTTCACCGCCGTCTGCTGCATGCCCAATACCAAGCCGGTGCACGACAATGCTTCCATCACCCGTTTCATCGTGGACAAAGCGCGCACCGTTGGCGCCACGCGCGTCTGGCCTATCGGGGCCGCCAGCGTCGGCAGTCAGGGTGAAGCCATCGCCGAAATCGCAGCCATGAAAGAAGCCGGCATTGTCGCCGTTTCGGACGACGGCAAGCCCATCGCCACCGCACGCCTGGCGCGCCAGGTGATGGACTACTGCCGCTCGCTCGACCTTCCGGTCATTGAACATTCCGAGGACGTTTCGCTTGCCGCGGGAGCCGTAATGCGCGAAGGCGTCACCTCCACGCGTCTAGGCTTGCGCGGCATGCCTGCCGCCGCCGAATCGGTCTGCGTCTCCCGCGATGTGCAACTCGCCGAACTTACCGGCGCACGCCTGCATATTGCGCATCTTTCCGCTAAAGCGTCGCTCGACCAAGTCCGTTGGGCCAAGGATCGCGGCCTGCGCGTCACGTGCGAAGTCACGCCGCACCACTTTACCCTCACCGATGAAGACGTCACCTACGATTCGCGCTTTAAAATGAATCCGCCGCTGGCTTCGCGCCAGGATCGAGAAGCTCTCATCGCCGGCCTGGCCGACGGCGCTGTGGATGTGATCGCCACCGACCACGCACCGCACGAACCGGCCCTGAAAGATGTCGAATTCGACCGCGCGCCATTCGGCATCCTCGGCTTCGAGACGGCCATCCCACTCGCGCTCGAACAACTCGTCGCCACCGGCAAGATTTCTCTCATGCGTATGGTTGAACTGTTCACCACCGGACCGGCTGGTGTCCTCGGCATCGAACGCAAACTTGCCGCGGGCCAGCCCGCCGACGTCACGATCTTCTCCACGTCCTATCAGTGGACGTACAACGTCAACGACTCGCCCAGCAGGTCGCGCAATTCACCGTTCGGCGGCCGCGCTTTCTGCGGCGCACCGATGGCCACTGTCGTTGCCGGCAAACTCGCCTTCCGCCGCTAACGGAGTGCCAGGCTAAAGCGAGGGCTCGGTGAGGGACTTGCGTCAGCCGCTCCACCGCCCTCAGCTACGCCAACGTCACCTTGCCGCTCGCGAGATCATAAACGCCCGCTTCCACTTTCAGCTTCCCGGCCTTTATTGCGTCCCGAATGACCGGCGATGAGGTGCGCAACAATTCTGCTTGGATTTGCGCATTCGCCTTGATTGCCGAATCGATATTCCCTCCCGATTGTTCCACCGCTCGCCGCAGGTGCGGATATAGCGAACTGATCTGACCTGGCACTGCGTCCGCTTTTATTGCCGCTTTCACCGCTCCACAACTCGTGTGCCCCAGCACCAGAAGCGCCTTTACGCCCAGCACCGCCACTCCGTATTCCAAGCTGCCGATGATTTCCGGCGTCACCAGATTTCCTGCCACGCGGGTCACAAAAAGGTGGCCAATGGTTTGGTCAAATACCAGTTCCACAGGGACGCGCGAATCTGCGCACGACAGCACCGCCGCAAATGGCTCCTGCTTTTCCACGGTGTGGTCCTTCAGAATTTTCAAGTCGTGCTCGATGGATGTCAGTTGGTTCGCCGCGAATCGCTCGTTGCCGGCCATTAATTCGCGAAGCGCCGAGTCCGCGGTAAGATTGGTTTGCCCGTAACCACTGCCCGCCGGCACAAGCGCAATTCCCGCACGTGCCGCAATTCCCGCTGCCGCCCCAGAGATTGTCTTCTGCAAAAATTCCCGCCTGCTGGCTCCCGTTGGAACTCCTCCGCCGTTTCGCATGATCTGTCAGCCTCCACTCAGGATAGGCGCGTGGGCTTCATCATAGGCTAAACGCCCTTGGCTAGGAACCGTGTGGGGGTCCGAAGGGGAAGGGCGACGGCAGCAGGTCATTTCAAGCGGTCAGCTAGATGCCGGCGAGGAAGCAATTGGCTTTCGTTCGTAGAGCATCCGCAGCACCCAATACCCAGCCATCGCCGCTGCCAAGTGCTTCAGCGTGTGCCCGCTCGCTGCGTGCCCGGTCAACTCAAACACTTGGCGGTCCGCGGTCTCCAGAAGTTTTGCCAACGCATAAAATCCCACTACCCACAGCAGATCTGTGCCCCGCGTATAGCGCGGCGGCAGCAGCAACGCCACCAGCAGCACGACCAGCGCATACACTTGCACCGCGGCGTACCTGCGCAAATCCCCTTCGCCACGCAGCTCGCTGACGTACCACTGCCATACGCTACCCGCTCCGATTAGGGTCAGCACCGGCAGCAACCACAGCCCGGTCTTCAAGCTGATGCGCTCTGCGATCATCGCCGCAACCAATGGCATGAACACCAGCGTCATCGGCAGCCGATCCCAAACCAGCCGCGCGTTATCCGGTGCCCAGTGATAGTAGGAAGACCCAAACGCCGTTAGAAGCAATCCGAAAAATCCCACTGCGTACGGCCATCGCTCTTCGGATTCGATGAAGCGCTCGCGGTTCGGTGGACTCAGGACAAGCCACAATCCCCAGATCCCGACAATCGCAAACGGAAAGTTGGAAGCCACGTCGCCAAAATTCGGAATACCCAGCCATCCGCGTTGATCCGCAAACTGGTGATATGACTGTGGTTGAGGAACACGCGGCGCGAGCGCTGCCGCAAGAATCACCACGGCTGTAACGGCTAAAAACGCAGCGATTCCGGATTGTCGTGAGATCACACTGTCGGCGGCTAGTGCGCCGCCGGCTCCGCCGCGGGGTGCATCCCGTGCTGCGGGACTTCGTGCGTGCCGCGTGCCAGCGGCTCAATCTTCAACCGGTAGAAGTGATCGAGCGGTACCCGGCCCTTGCCCACGGCGTAGCCTTTTTCAATGGCTTTGGTGACGTATGCCTTCGCCAGCGTCGCAGCCTCAATCAGTGCCCGGCCCGCGGCCAGCTGTGCCAGTAGCGCCGAGGCAAACGTGCATCCCGTCCCGTGCGTGTTTTCGGTCTTAACCTTTTCGCCGCCCAGCTGCACCATTTCGCTGCCGTCGAATACCACGTCCACCGCGCGCTCCATGTGACCGCCCTTAACGATCACCGCGCGCGCTCCCATCTCAACCAGTTTCCGCGCCGCCGCTTCCATCGCGGCAACATCCTTGATCTCGACTCCCGTCAGCGCTTCCGCTTCCGGCACATTCGGCGTAATCACATTCGATCGTTTTAGCAGTTCGGTCGCAACATATTTCGCGCCGCCCGCGTCCAGCAGTTCCGTTCCGCTCGACGACTTCATCACCGGGTCGTGCACGATATGGGCAAATTTGTGCGCATCCAGAAATTCGCCCACCACCACCGCGTTGCCGCGATTGCCCAGCATGCCGATTTTCACCGCTGCGATTTCGCAATCCTTCGCTAGCACATCCAGCTGTTCGCGCAATTCCGCGCTCGGCGTATTGTGTACCGCTTCCACTCCCTGCGTGTTCTGCACGGTCAGCGAAGTGATTGCCGCCACACCATAGCAGCCGTACGCAGCGAATGTTTTCAGATCCGCCGCAACTCCCGCGCCGCAGCTCGGATCGAATCCCGCTATGGTCAGCAAAATCGGCGGTGCCGTGTGTCCGTTCGTGCTCATCTCGACTCCGAGTTTCTGTTCAAATCATGTTCCCGGACGAAAATTGCCGGCCACGCTCGCACGTGTACCGGCAATTCCGAATCTACGCGCGGAATTTTCGCAGCGCAAGAAGTATTTGTGGAGCGGGCTGCTCTCTACAGCTCTTTACCTATCAGTCCGACGATGGCAGCCAATGGCTGGCGAGACCATCACGGGAACAAGCCGCGCACTAGCGTAGCTTCGGCCACGCGGCTGACAGCGAGAATCATCGCGCCGGCGCGCGGTGGAACGTGGTGCTTGCGCATGGTCTCCACCATTTCGTGAAACGCGCGCACCATGATTTTCTGCAGGCGCAGGTTCACTTCATCGGAATCCCACAGCAGGCCTTCTTGGTTCTGCACCCACTCGAAGTAGCTGACGGTCACGCCGCCTGCATTGGCCAGGATGTCCGGCAAAACCGTGATGCCGCGCCGCGCTAGAATTTCATCGGCGTGCGGAGTAGTCGGACCGTTCGCGGCTTCCGCCACGATACGGGCCTTGACCGCTTCGGCGTTGTTCAGCGTAATTACGTTTTCCAGCGCCGCCGGAATCAAAATGTCGCACTTCATCGTCACCAGATCGTCGTTGGACATGCGCGAAGCCCCCGGCATGCCGACCACGGTTCCCGAGCGTTCCTTATAGCGCAGCGCTTTGATCGGGTCGATACCGCGTGGGTTTGTTACGCCGCCACGCGTGTCGCTCAACGCAACGATTTTCGCTTTTTTCTCGAACAACAACCTGGCCGCAGTCGCGCCCGCATTGCCGAATCCCTGAATCGCCACGGTCGCGCCGCGGAGCGGAATCTTTTTCAGCTTGCACGCTTCTTCCACCACGTAAACCAGGCCGCGCGCCGTTGCTTCCGCTCGTCCCAGTGATCCGCCAATCGAAATCGGCTTGCCAGTCACCACGCCCGGCACGGTGTGGCCCACCATCATGGAATAGGTATCCATGATCCACGCCATGGTTTGCGCGTCGGTATAGACGTCCGGCGCGGGAATGTCCTGGTCGGGGCCAATCAGCGGCAGAATTTCGCTGGCATAGCGCCGCGTCATCCGTTCCAGTTCTGCCTTCGACATCCGCTTCGGATCGCAGATGACGCCGCCCTTCGCGCCGCCGAACGGCACATTCACCACCGCCGTCTTCCAGGTCATCCACGCTGCCAACGCTTTCACTTCATCCAGCGTGACGTTGGGATGAAAACGGATGCCGCCCTTGCCCGGCCCGCGCGAAACGTTGTGCTGTACGCGAAACCCCGTCATTACGCGAAGCTGCCCGTTGTCCATTTTGGTCGGCAACGAAACTTCCAGCACACGCTTGGGCGTTCGCAGCACCTGCCGCAATCCCGCGTCGAGCTTCAAAAATTCCGCCGCCATGTCGAACTGAATCTGCGCGATGCGAAACGGATTCAGGTCCTCGCGAGGTGCAATCCTCGGTACAAGCGGTGGGGCTGCTGGCTTTACGACCGTGGCCATCGGCGTCGGTCCTTTCTCTGCTCGTGGTCTGTTCGATTCAATTGGAATTGCGCTTGCTGCGTTCCGTTCTGCTTCGGGCCCAACCGCAAAAAACTACGTACCAGGCGACCGCTTTCTGAAAGCCACCGCTACTTGCTAGGCGCTGGCGGAGCGCCGCACCGTGCTGTTTTCATACTTGGCGCGGCACTCTTGCGAACAGAAATGCACCACCTCCCCGTTCGCTTGTAGTGGCAGAGCCAATTCTTCCGCCATGTGCATTCCGCACACGGGATCCTTCACCAGCCGCTTGCCGATGCCAAGTGTTTCCGGCTGCGTATCACCCGGTGCTGGCCCTTTAGCACTGGCTCCGCCGATTGCCCGGCCCAGCAGCTTCACCGCCCAAGAAACCACCAAAATCCAAAACAGAAACCGCAAGATACGTCCCAGAAAATCCATGACCTTAGAGACGCGTCAGCCGCGCCTTCCCCTTTGCTCACACTACCAGAAGCCCAGATTGGACCTCACATATAAGTAAGACTCGGCGAGCCGAGTGTATGCAAGGGGAAAAGCACCCGTCAAACGAAATTGTGTAGTTTCAATAGGTTGCGCGGCCGATCAGCTATGGGGAAACCGGTGCCAGGAAGCCGTATTTCTCGTTAACCCATTTAATATCTGTTAGTTACGATGACCTCACATGAGGCGTCGGTTCGAGCCGATTCTCGCCCATTAGTTGGTCGCCGGAATCCGGTCCGTGCCCATGTACGGTCGGAGCGCTTCCGGGATGACGATCGAGCCGTCTTCCTGCTGGTAGTTTTCCACCACCGCAATCCAAGTCCGGCCCACCGCCAGCCCCGAACCGTTCAGCGTATGAACAAACTCGCTCTTGCCGCCGGCCTTGGGCTTGAAGCGAATGCCCGCCCGCCGCGCCTGGAACGCTTCGCAGTTTGAGCAGGAAGAGATCTCGCGGAACTCATTGCTCGACGGCAGCCACACCTCAATGTCGTACGTTTTCGCCGACGCGAATCCCATGTCGCCGGAACACAGCAGCATAGTGCGGTAATGTAAGCCCAGCTTTTGCAGAATCGTTTCCGCATGGCGAACCAGCGCCTCGTGCTCATCGTAGCTTTTTTCCGGATGCGTGAACTTGAACAGCTCCACCTTTTGAAACTGGTGCTGGCGCAAAATGCCGCGCGTGTCTTTTCCCGCCGCGCCGGCCTCCGAACGAAAGCACGCTGTCCACGCGGTCACATTGATGGGTAGTTTGTCTTCGGCCAGAGTTTCATCGCGATGCAAATTGTGCAGCTCGACTTCACTGGTCGGCGTCAGCCAGAAATCGCTGTTCTCCACTTTGAACAAATCCGCGGCAAACTTCGGCAACTGTCCCGCCCCCATTAGTGAAGCCGTGTTCACCAGGAACGGCGGCAAAATCTCTGTGTAGCCATGTTCCCGCGTGTGCACATCGAGAAAAAAATTTGCCAGTGCCCGCTCCAGCCGCGCTCCCCAGCCTTTGTAAATCGCAAACCGCGCTCCAGTCACCTTTGTCGCCGCGGCCAGATCCAGGATTCCTGTGCGTTCGCCCACTTCCCAATGCGGCTTAGGCTGAAAATCAAACTTTGGTGCCGTGCCCCAGCGCCGCACTTCCACGTTGTCTTCCGCGCCGGTTCCCGTCGGCACTGAGCTGTGCGGTAGATTCGGCACCACCAGCATCAAGTCGCGTTGCTTTGTTTCCAGTTCGCTGATGTTCTCGTCGGCCTGCTTGATCTGCTCGGAAACCCGCTTCATTTCCACGATTATCGCATCGGCGCTTTGTTTTTCTTTTTTCAGACGGGCGATTTCGTCGCTGGCCTTGTTGCGCTGCGCTTTACGCTGTTCATTGGCGGTGATGAATTCGCGGCGCTCGGTATCAATCGCGCGGAAGGCGCTCAGATCGAGGGTAATGTTGCGGCGCTTCGCCATTTCCGCGAAGACGTCCAGATGGTCCCGAAAATAGCTGAGGTCGTGCATAGTGGCGGTGTCTAAACTCCGTTTTTCTGCATCGTCTTGCTGCGATCGGCAGGCAAGCAGGATAGCGCATTCCCGCCGCCCCGAAAATCCGCACGCCTCGGCTTTATCTGATTCCGGTAAGTA
Organism: Candidatus Acidiferrum sp.; assembly: GCA_035703315.1. Lineage (GTDB taxonomy): Bacteria > Acidobacteriota > Terriglobia > Acidiferrales > UBA7541 > Acidiferrum. The sequence continues at coordinate 9,766 of DASSYL010000164.1, forward strand.
ACCGGAGGATGCTGTGCAGGAAACGAGAAACCGCTTAAGATCAAAATGCAAACAGCAAGGCTTCGATGGTTCAACGAAACACAAAGTCCGTGCGGCGAAAGGTGTCGGCAACACAATGCAAGGCCGAGTTGCGCCCGGTTGGCGTGATTCGCTCAACCATCAAGACCCGCAAACAAGCCCCGAAGCAGGGCCACGAAGGGGCTCCCGATGCCTGGCTCGAATTCGCGTCATTCGCGCTAGATGCACTGGACGGCATTGCGCCCGGCGACGAACTTCTCATCCTTACCTGGCTGCACCAGTCGAACCGCAAGGTGTTGAAAGTTCATCCGCGCTCCGATCCCCATCGCCAGCTCACCGGAGTCTTCGCCACCCGCTCGCCCGACCGTCCCAATCCCATCGGCCTCCACCAGGTTACCGTCCGCAAAATCGAAAAGAACCGCCTGCGCATCGGCCCCATCGAAGCCATTGATGGCACTCCGGTCGTGGACATCAAACCAGCCTTCCGCTGCTCCCCAAGATCCCACACAGACTGTCAGTGAAGCAGGCCCTAAGGCCGAATTTTCGGCCCCTGCGATTCTTCAAGGTAAGCCTAGTGACAGCCGGCGTTCGCTCCGGCCTCACGCGCAACTTCGGCCTGCTGTTTCTCGCGGTTTGCGTCTAGCTTCTTCTGGGCGGCGAGCTCTTTGTGACGCCTTCGCACACCCGCTTACCGCCGACTTCGGCTCGGTGCCGATCGGATCCGTTTGCCTCGCGACTTCGTTCTTGCTGGTGGTGTTTTTGCTACGCGATCGCCCTTAGGCGGATGCCGCCGGCAAATGGACCATTTTCCAACGGTGCCGACTAAGCCCGCGGAATCGCCGGCAAATATTTCTCATCCAAAATCCGCCGGTGATGCAGCTCATGTCCGGCAATAATGTATGCCAGGGCCCGCACGGTTACTTCATTGTTGCTCGCTACTCCGCGCCGCTGCCACGCCGCTGCATCCAGCCCGTTGAACAAACTGATCGTCGCGCCCCGCACTTCCGCGTACTCACCCGCCAGGTCCTCCAGCGTCCGCTCGCCAAATCCGCCGTTCTTCACGTAGCCGTCCTGCTCGAATCCGGGCAGTGGCGTCTGGTCGCCTCGCGCAAATCGCAGCGCGCGATACGCAAAAATCCGCTCGGCATCCACCACGTGCCCGACCACTTCCTTCACCGTCCATTTGTCGGGAGCGTACCGGAAATTTCCCTCTCGTTCGCTGCGCGCCGCCAGCATCTGCGACATCACCAGCCGCTGCCCTTCCAGCGTACCTAAAATGTCCGTGCCCGGAATGAGCGCTACGTACTTTTCATAAAGCTCGGCGTATTCGCCCAACTTCGGCCGGCCGGGCATTACAGTCCTCACTGTCTTTGTTGCCATGGACGCCATTATAACGCTACACGCCCCAGCCGCATACCGGCCGTCAAATTCGTGAACGGAAGGGACGCGACAGTTCCGGAGTGCTATACAGGATTTCTCCGATACCCACCTAGATTATGTACTATACTATAAACGTAAACGAATGGTCTAAAATTTACGTCTCAAATCTCCCCCATGTGGTACAACTCTCTGGGGTTGTCCGGCCTTCTCGTTCGCAAATCCTTTCGTTCGAAAATACTGAGCCATGACCACGAATAAGGCCCTTGTATTCGGGTGTCTTGTTGGGTCCCTCTTTTGCTAAGGAAATTGCCAAACCTCGTAATGATTCCATTCACCGGTGCCCCAGGCCCACATCAGATCACCAAAAATATTGGAG